>NZ_JACJSC010000052.1 GCF_014697575.1 Planktothrix sp. FACHB-1365
ATTAAAGATGGACAGGGATCTAAATGGTGCGCGAGGGATTTTCCTTCGTGCATTGGTTGATACGCCTTGGTTAAGAAATTATCTTAACTTATGTATTTGTTAACAAATGTTAGCAAAAAAGTATCGGATACCGAGAAAACAATGTTCAGCAACACTTGTTTAAAGGCAGCTTAGAAGAAACCCGCATCTGGAAAACAACTCGCACCCAAGAGCAAATTCAGGATAATCTGTTCCGGCGCGTGTTGGGTGATCGCAAAGATCTTTTAGCTTACTATCAGTTTGATGCAGATGCCGAAGACCGACTGCCGGATTGTTCCGGTCGAGCGAATCACCTCATCGTTACAAACGCGGATTGGCAGATTTCTAATGCCCCGGTCAGCTACGAAACGCCCCAAGTTCGCAGTGCCTTGGCAGGAGTCCGAACCACCTTCCAGGGGCAAATTCACAGTTGTCCGGCAATTCAGGAATATGGCGACACCCAATATAACAGTGACAACGAGTTAATCGGGGTGATGAAACGCTGCTATTCCTACATTAAAGATGGCGAATGGCAGTTGATTACGGGCTTTAAAATTGGCAACATCATTACCGAATGGATCGGTCAAGCTCAGTATGATCCCCAAATTGTGGGATTTATTGAAGGGACGCCACCTGTACCCAGCGAGAACTGTACGATGGATGCTCAGGATGACTATGCTGGTGGCTCGTTGGTGGAAATTGTAGAAGCGGACAACGTGCAGTATACCCTATCTGCCTCCAAAGAAGGCACGTTAGATGCGGCGTTCAAAATGGCAGCTAGCGTTGGGGGCGGCACAGGAACTTATACGGTAATTGCGCCGTTTGGGGGAGGCATCGCCCAGGAAGTCACGGAAATTGACTTTGAAGCCAAGCTCGAAGGCAGTATGGAAACCAGCAATGGTTGGTCTGGTGAAAGCAGCGTCAGTTCTGGCAAAAACGTCTCCAAGAACACCAAAGTTAAGGCGCTGGGCTGTTGGGAAAGTGATCATCATGTTCTGAACACTGCCATTGGTCAACGCTTTGTCTTCAACAACACGGGGTTTGCCCTGGTGCAGTCCGACACGGCAGATATTTTTGCGATGCGGATGGAACACAATAATGTGTTGATTGCCTTCCGGTTTCAACCGAATCCTGATATTCCTAAAGATTGGAACCTGATTCCGTTCCAGATGAATCCGCGCTATGTTTGCCAAGGCACGTTAGATGGTCGCGTTGGCATGGATGACAATGGCAATGTCTATGATCCCAACTACAAAAACGCCCGTGACTACGGGGAATATAGCTACTTTAAACCGAAGGAAGCCTATTCTCTGAAGAATCGGATTCGCCAGGAAGAAGAGGAACTGAAGACCTACTATGAAAACTTCAGCACCTCGCCATTAGATGCGGATCGAGCGGGTAAAGGGGCTGCCATTGGAGCGGGTATTGGTGCGCTCGCAGGGCCGTTAGGGGCTGTTGCTGGTGCTGCTGTGGGTGGCTTAATTGGCGGGTTAACAGGCGATAAGCGCTTGCCAGAAAAATTAGCTAAACGTAACCTGGTTAATACCTACGTTTGGACGGCAGAGGGTGGCTTCTTTGCCGAAACAACGGAGTTAACGGACTCCATGAGTGAAACCGTTGGCGGTTCCTTCTCGTTGAAGGGTTCTGCTACGGGTGGTTTTGGCACGGATATCGAGATCTTTGGTGTGGGTGTGAAGCTGGAGATGGAAGCTGCGATTGGAGGCAGTTTGAACCTCACCAAGAGCAAAACCCGAGACTCGGAAAAATCCTTTAGCCTCAATGTTGAGTTGGAAGTACCCGACAACATCCAAAAATATGTCGATAGCAAGCCGATTTATGACCAAAACGGCAAACCTGTTTTACAAGCGGGTAAAGTGGATGCCTATCGCTTCATGACATTTTATCTGGAGCCGAGTGTGCAGAACTTTGACACGTTTGTCAACAAAGTGGTTGATCCGATTTGGTTAGAGGAAAGTAAGCATCCTAATGCGGCTGCTATTCGGAATGCTCTTAAGACCCAACAAAAGGCGAAAAAAGATACGGAAAAAAGCATCCCTTGGCGGGTAATGCACCGTGTCACCTTTGTCAGTCGGGTTCTGCCTGAAATTCCGGTGGATAAAACCCCGCAAACCCCTGAAGAAACCCTCAAAGCCGCTGATATCGATAGCAACTACGAACTGATTAAGCGCCTGGAACCGTTTGTCAGCGATAAGCTGGATGATTATGTACAGTTTACGGATGCTGTGCGGAATGCCATTGATGCCTATATTCCTGAGTTGAAACCTGCTAAGGATTACATTGTGGAATATATGTGTCAGTATTATCAGGTGTTTGATTGATGAAGAGATAGCAGACAATAGTAAGGCGTTTGAGTAGCAACTGATACTGACCCAAATTGCTAAGTTAGAACCAAGAAGGGTTCAAGCAAAAATGCTTAAACCCTTCTTAATTAGGTCTGACCTCTACAGGCAAACTACTAACTCAGCTGTGATGTTTAGTAGTTACGAGAGAAGTTTTTACCGTTTCCGCGATCGCCACCAAATGAGCCGCCGCGATCTTCACGAGGTTTGGCTTTATTAACCTTCAGATCACGACCCATCCACTCCGCACCGTCTAGTGCGTCAATGGCAGCGGCTTCCTCAGAATCTGCGCTCATTTCTACAAAACCAAAGCCACGCATACGACCCGTTTCACGATCCACAGGAAGCTGAACTCGCTTTACAGATCCATACTCTGCAAATACAGAGGTCAGATCGTCATTAGTAACGTCATACGACAGATTGCCTACATAGATTGACATAGCTTGTCTCCAAAGATTAGAGGATGTGTAGAGTAAATGCTCGGAGAGAAGTCTGTCAATGGAAAAACGTGAAAACTCGTTAATACTAAAAACAAATGTTGCTAACCGGTATTCATTCTTTGAAATCAATATAGCACGTTTGAAAAGCTTATGGGGGTTTTGGGATTGTGAAATCAACAAAAAAATCTAGCGAGTATTCTTACTTATTGTTAAAGGGACGGAAGCAGAAAATCCAAGTCGTGAGTCTTGGGAATCCCACACCATAAGCTTGATCGTTGGTGTTGGGAGGGTGTCAACCTGCATCATCTGTCAAAACGATGACATCAGCAAAACGATAGGGCGAGGTTTTCAGCCCTAACTCCTCGGCAGCCAAGCGCCGAATCCCTTCTCGATTCATGGTAAGCTGAGTTGCCGAAGCCGTGGGAATGACTCGCCAGCCTTCGTGTTCCAACTCGATCAGGGTAGCCGTGGCGATCGCCTCAACTTCCGGCACAAAATGAGTGAAGCTCGTTTCCTGCTCAATTAAAATTATGATGGATTTTATTGATAAAACTTTTATAATTACGGGCGCATCTGCGGGGATTGGAAAAGCTTTAGCCCTCAAACTAGCTTCCCAAGGCGCCAAACTCGTTCTTGCTGCACGAAATCAAGACGCTTTAGAAAAAATAGCTGATGCTTGTATTCAAAGTGGGACTCAAGCTTTAAGCGTTCCCACCGATGTCACAAAGCCCGAAGATTGCTGTCATTTAATCGAGCAAACCGTGAAATATTTTGGCAGTATTGATGGACTGGTCAATAATGCAGGGATCAGTATGTCAGTGCGATTTGAAGAGGTCAAAGATCTCACGTTATTTGAGCGGATTATGCAGGTGAATTATCTAGGTTCTGTTTATTGTACCTATTATGCACTTCCCTATCTAAAAACCTCTAAAGGATTGCTGGTGGCGATTTCATCTTTGACGGGTAAAACAGGAATTCCAACCCGTTCTGGATATGCAGCCAGTAAACACGCAATGCAAGGTTTTTTTGATTCTTTACGAATTGAATTACGGGGGACGGGGGTAGATGTGTTAGTGGTTTCTCCGGGTTTTGTTGCTACGGATATTCGGAACCGAATTTTGGGAGCCGATGGACAACCAATGGTTACAGGTTTACCAAAGGGGCAAAAAGATATCATGTCGATTGAGGAATGTACCGAGCAGATTTTCAGGGCAATGCAAGAAAGAAAACGAGAATTAGTAATGACAAGTCAAGGACGTTTGGGGCATTGGCTCAAATTAATTGCACCGGATTTATTGGATAGAATAATTTACCGAAAATTTCTTTCAAAACTCGATTAATGGGATGCCATTTTATCGATTTCTGCTGTGTTCCAGTTGGTCAAATGAATATTAATTCAAAAATTACTTTAGGTTTAGCCCATAAGGGCATTGAGCCGAGATACGTGTAAAAAAGTGCAAGATAAACCGCCAAAGCCTTATCCAATCTAGGTTTCGAGTAAAGAAACTGGGAGAGGAATAGCCTGTTCCCAAGGTTGAGGAATATTCTTCCAATCCACCACATAATCCCCGTAGCGCTTAATATGTCGGGTCAAGTAGGGACTCCTATTAAGTTTAAATGCGTAACAGCTTATCCTTCTTATCGCTAAGAGTTTGGCGTAATATGACTTAACTAGAAGTTTTTGGAGATTCCGAGCTTTCGCATTTTGTCCCGATAATGATGCTTGGTAAATTCTCTTTTGCAGCTTAAATACTACCCGTTGAACTTTCGCCCAATTGATAGAATTCCATGCAGTCGTAGTCTTGATTATACTCGTTTTCACCGTTTTAACTGCTAATTGAAACCTTACCTAACAACTAAACCGGAATCTATCAGCGTATCCTAGACATTACATCTAGGCTTTGGCTTCTGACTCCATCTCTCGCCCTCATAACATCCGCCTTAGATTTGTGGCTACCTAACAGTATTCGACCTCTGTAGGAGTATATGAGGGGTTTTAACGTTCCTTATTGTCACGACGGTTCAAGCCGGATGTTTACTTTCGTTATTCTTGGACAATTGGCTAGAGAACTACCTAGATATTTGACTTATATCCGATTTCCCGTTATACCCAGCTTCAGAGTTTTGATAATCAGTCTGACACTGTGGGAATTGCCGTATCTCTTTGGAATAGGCTGCCGTATTTTGTTGTTCGGAAAGCCGCACCATTGACTCCGAGATTAACCCTCCTTTAGGGTTACATTTTCAAAGTTAAGATAGGCTTGATTGAATTTATTATTGGGTTTATACCTAGTAACAATTGTCTGAACCTATCTCCCTGCTTAGGTTTTGGGGTTTATTCCTAAACTTTGACAGGAACGTCTCGCACTGATTCCTCAATTTTACCAAATCTATCTGCAACAACAACTCAAAGAGACTGAATATCTCACTCTCAAACAGAAGAGTGTATTTATGATTAGTCTAATTTGGGACAAACGAGCTATCCCTTTGTACTGGAAACTATTAGAGAAAAGGGGAAGTAGTAATTTAGAAGAACAACAAGCTCTAATTACTCCCATTTTAGAGTTATTGAAAGATTATGAAATCATTCTATTAGGCGATCGAGAATTTGGCAGTGTGAAGCTAGGGCAATGGCTCTGTCAGCAGCAAGTCAAGTTTATTTTAAGAATTAAACAGGAGCGTTACATTCAATCAGATGGAGAAGATTATACTCGTTTGTCTGAGTTGGGTTTATTGCCGGGAACTCGTTTTTACTTAAGAGGTGTTAAAGTCACTAAACAGAAAGGGTTTGGTAGCTTTGATGTCGCTGCTTATTGGAAACGAAAATACCGAGGAAAAGCCGAAACTGAAGGTTGGTATCTACTAACAAATCTTGGAGATTTACAGCAATCAATTACAGCTTTTAAATGTCGAAGTGGGATTGAAGCGATGTTCAAAGACTGTAAAACAGGAGGTTATAATTTAGAAAAAACTCAAGCATCTGGACACCGTTTAAACAGCTTAATTCTACTCATCGCCCTGGCTTACAGTTGTGCGATTCTCCAAGGTCAACAGATTAAAAGCAAGGGAATTCAAAACTATATAGGTCGGCTCAAAGAAGAAAAGCGATCGCTACGCCGTCACAGCAGTTTTTGGATGGGATTATACGGTCAATCTTGGGTAATAGGAATGGAGTTTTTTCAAGAAATTGTCAATGAATTAATGCTGATAAGACGTAACAAGTTGCCTTTTTTTCAGAGGGGGTTAAGGGCTATGTCCTTGATTTTATCAACCTTTTAACGGGGTTGTCACCCCGTCAGGGAGAATTTAACGAAAAATTGTAATGAACATCGAATTTCTTAGGATCAGTAAAAAATTCGATGCCCACCTGCGGAATATGGGTTAAAAATTCCTATTGATTAGCCATCTCCCCCAAAATTTTTCACTCTCCAATTAGCCTGTAGCCACAATACATTTAATTTCCTCAACCCAAGAAGTTAAAGCGACCATCTTCTTCTAAATTGATCTTCGTATTTAACCCCTGATTAATAACAGCAATTAACTCGGTTCCAGACTGAGTAAAAATGCCAACCGATGCTTTCTTGGCAGACACGGAGGATGGTACTGATCTTAGAGAGTAGTCACTCGCAACACCCTTGAGTTGAATGCGATCATCAGCATCAAAGCTAGAAATCTCAGCATAGTCATTCAACAGATTACTGCTATAAAAAACTGAGGTATCATTTCCTAGAATATAGGTGTTAGCTCCGTTGCCCCCATTGAGTTTGTCGATTTGATGGGTACTATCTATACCCGTTGTCGAACCCATAAGTGTGTCGTTGCCGTCGCCCCCTCGGAGTTCATCGTTGCCAAGTCCACCTCGGAGTTCATCATTGCCAAGTCCACCTCGGAGTTCATCGTTGCCAAGTCCACCCAAGAGCGTGTCGTTGCCGTCGCCCCCTCGGAGTTCATCGTTCCCCCCCTGACCATCCAGGTAATCATCGTCTTCTGCACCAAATATGCGCTCATCCGCACTCGTACCAATCACGCGGTCATCGCCAGTTTTGCTATTGACTTTATTTTTCTGGAGATGAGTGAGTTTACTCATATAGATGATGTCGTTACCAGAAGTGGTTTGATTATTCGCCACGATCAGGTCAAAAGCATCGCTCGCTGTGCCATCATGTCCATCATTGGCGGTGACATTGACTGTAAAGATGCCTGGGTTAGAAGTCGTGCCTGAGAGAAGACCCGTTTCGGGATTGATACTAAAGCCGTTGGGTAAGCCCATTGCAGTGTAGGTCAGGCTATCTTCTGGGTTAGGGTCGCTAAAATGGGTGCTGACATTCAAGGAGAACAGATCATTTACTGAGGCAATTTGATCCTCAATCCCTGCTCCAACCACAGTGGGAATATTGTTATCTGATTGCACCTCTAACGTGACCTGGGCGCTCTTAATACCCCCCTTACCATCCGAAACAACATAGTAGAAGATTTCTGTACCCGAAAAGTTAGCTTGGGGTTCGTAGCGAATTGTCTGATCTTCATTCAGCGTGATACTGCCTGTCAGACCATCCGGAGCAGTTAGCAGCGTAATCTCCAAGGAATCGCCATCGGGGTCAATATCATTTGCCAACACATCGATTGTTGCTGGTGCCTTGTTATTGAGGGTAAAGACATCCGCTTCTGCAATGGGAGCCTCGTTGCTGATTGGGACTTGCTGGGCGGGATTATTAACCTGTTCTGCTGCTTCGTTAATCTTCTCATCCAAACTGCTTCCTGTGTAGGTTTGGATAACGGTTTCCCCATCTTTGCTGCCTGCACCCAATTCTTTGAGATCTTGGGGAATGAGAGTTTGTGCCACATACTGCACTTGGGCAATTTGGGTCAGTTTCTCATCAACATCTAGGTCTTGAGCCACCACAATCTCTTGGATTTGAGCATTGCTGGCAGAAATCACCTCTGCCACCTGAGTGGCGACTTCTGGGGCAAGCTGAGGAACAGTGGCTGCTATTAAGTCTTGTAACATCGTCTGTTGGGTTAAATCCGCTAAGGCACTTGGGGGTTGGGCGACCACGTAATCCGCCACCGCCTGAATTACCGTGTCTGCTGCGGTGAACGTTGACTGCTCTGTATCCGTACCTTGTAACAGTTCACTCATTTGTACAAATAAGCTCTGTAACTGGACTTGTTGAGCAAAGATTGCGATCGCATCAGGATCGCCTTGTTCGGCAGCGGCGAGGGCGTTGTAGGTACTGAGGTCTATTCCAGTGGGAAGGCTAAAAGCATCCTTAACGAGATTTGTGGCGACATCCGGTGTTCGTTCTGACTGCGCGAGTTTGGTGGTGAGGCGATCAAACAAATCCACGAAGAACGGCTCTAGTACCGCCGCCGTTGTTGTGGTATCTATTAACGGCACGACGACATCGGCGATTTTTTCAGCGATTTCAGCGTAAGTTAATGTGCCATCGCCTAAGAGGGTTATAATCGTTTGACTATCAAGAGCAATCTGGTTCGCCACCTCGCTGATGTCGGTAGGAACAGCCAGTCCTGGGGCGGCTGACTGCAATACAGGAATGGCATAAGTCAGTAAATTCTCAATGCTAGTTGCTTGATCGAGGGCGAGCGTGCCATTGGCGATCGCAACAACCACTGCATCTATTAAGATGTTGGCAATTGAAGCTTCTGTCAGACTGCCTGTTTCGCCCTGACTCTCCAGAATCATCTGAGTGCCACGAATCAGGAAGTTTTGCAGTTTCACTTGGGCTGCTAGAACCTGTAACCCTTGATTTTGTTGGGCTGTATCCTCGGTTTGGGCTAGGGCAGCGATGGGATCGAAGTTCGTTAAATCCAGATCGAACGCTGCCAGACCTAACCCCGCTTGTAGCTGAGTTTCGGCAGTTGCTAAATCAAGCTCGGATAGTTCCGCAACCAACGTGGTGAACGGCGTGGCGACTGTTGCATCTGCGGTGGTTTTGAGGGGGACGGTTTGGGGTTGATTGGTAGAAGTATCAATCCCTTCAATTGCAATAATTTGCCCTTCGGTACTGTCAATTTCACCGTTTTGATTAATATCGAACAAGGTGAGGGGAATATCGAGTTGATAAGATCCATCTGCGTTGCTATAGGTGAGAGGTTCGGTTAAATCCCACTGTCCGTTAAAGTTGGCATCAAAGAAAATCTGGCTACCTGCGAGATATCCATCAAATGCCCTCCCCGCTTTAATCCCAGCTGGGCCTAGATCAAAGCTAAATAATGGCCAAGTTGCTAGATTAGCTTGATAGACGGTTGCGCCTAATGCTTTGATTTGTGCAGCTAAAAAGGCATTAATTCCCCCATACAAGCGGAACACATTCCACAGTCCCCCATTTTTAGCTTGTTGCACAATCTCCGAAACATGAATGCGTCCATCACTCTTACCAATCGTTTCACCAACATCAATCAAGTCAAGGTTAGCCGTTCCCTTAACACCCCCTATAACATAGCCTGACGCAACACCGACATCCACCTTTGCACCCGCAGCAACAGAGGCATTAAGTGTCACCTCTGGTCGATCTTCTCCGGTTCCGTTAACATTCGTGCGATCGCTGATATAAATGCCGTCAAGAGGTAAAAAGCTATAAGCTGTTTGTTGTAAAGAATTACTTCTATCCCAGGTTCCATCTTTAACTATTTTCGCCAATCGATTAATTCCACTGGTATCAAAACCGAAAGCAAGATTTAAAGCTGCATTTAAGTTTCCTTGCAAAAGTACAGAAATTGGCCCCCAAATTGGGAATTTTTTTTCTAGACTAAAATCGAGAATAAAAGGAGGAAGTTGTAATCCCAAAAGTGGCACATCTTCGCCCTTAATCAGACCTGGAATATTGGAGAAAATTAGCGGGGAGATAATACTATCATTAAGGACATTTTTCGCCTTATCAATTAACTCTTTTTGTTTGGGAGTAGCAGTCGTATTTTGGGCATTTAACTGGTCAATCACCTGCTGAGTTGTCAGTTCCCCTGCATTAGAACCAGGTGGCTTGGGATAAGTAACACTGCCAAAATTAATGATTATGCCTGAATCTTGTTCAGCTTTAAATTCGGAAAGGATGTCGATATAAGTATAAATTTTGTTAAGTAAAGAATAAAATTTATCTACTCCCTTGATAGCATCTTCAATCTGAGCAGCTTTATCGGGGTTAAGTAGTTTATCAATACTACCAGCCATCTCTAGTAACGTTACTTTTCCATCTTTATTGATATCAAAAGCAGGAGTTAAGCCCAAACTAGAGATTAGTTTGACCTCACTACCTAAGGCATTAATAACTGGACGAATGGGCGCGATATATTTATCAACTTGTTCTGCAAAAGGTTGTACCTGTTTACCTAGCCACGAACCTAAATCTAAACGAAGGTTATTAACTGAGGCAGTAAAAGGAGATTTGGTAGGATCGTTTATAAATTTCTTACCTTGACCGTTTTTATACTCATAAAGCAGCGGAGTATATGCGTATGCTATTTCTGTTGCTAAATTTGGCAATCCTTGACCTAACTTATCTGCACCAAATTGAGCTTGCAGACCTAAATTTGCTGAAATAGAACCACTAGCTGCAAACTGGTCTTTAAAAAGAGAGAGTGTAGTCTTACCAATCGATAAATTATTGCCAAACTCTGTGGAACTCAATCGATTGCCATCATCCCTGAGAACAATTAAATTACCATCTCCACTATCATATCGACCATTTTTATTTTTGTCTAAAGCTTCAATGATTGGAAATGTGCCATCGGGTAGGGAATTAACAAAAGGTTCCGATGGTGTAGGTATTTCAATAACATCATCTTCGCTTTCAAAATTAACTGGCGAATATACCCCCTGGTAAGATAATGGTGTAAATAAGCCATCATTATTGTTGTCTGCAAAAAGAATAGCTGGCTTAGATTTAACAGCCCAGAGAGTATAAGTTCTTCCTTCTCCCTTGGATTCATCGTATTTGCCATCGTTATCTTTATCAAAAGGTTCTTTTACAAAACCATCTGATGGAAAACTCTGACCTACGGACTTGATCCAAGGTTCTTCATAATCCCAAATTGTGTTACCGTTAGCATCTAAAAAACGAAACCCATTAGCATCATTTGGATCTTCTGGATTAAACTTAGAGTTATGCTGATCGAACTGAAGGGCATAGTCTGGAACAAAGGTATATAGTGTACCTCGATTTTGATAGCGATCATTACGATCATAAAAACCATTGAGATTACTATCAAACTGAGTCTCATATTTTAAGTCAAATTCTCCATTAGTCAGAAGTCCACCGATGGGTTCAAATCCCTCCACTAAACCAGTATCATTGACATCAAACCAACGTACAGATGGACTTGGAAATAAGCTGGGTTCTTGATATAAAGTTGGGCTAATTTTCTCTCCAGTCTGGATGATAACAATTTCTGTCCCCTCAGAAGGAGTATATTCAGTTTTGGGTTTGGGATTACCATTCTCATCCTTGGAAATTTCTTTAACGAAATCATTGACAATTTTTAACTTGACATTTTTAGAATTGCCGACAAAAGTTACTCCTGTTTGCAATTCATTAGCATCCAGTTTGCCGTTTTTGTTGGCATCTAGGAATTTGTAACCAGTTCCAATGTCAGCATCTTTAAGACCAAACTTGAAAGTAATACCAGCTTTTGTTTTTGTGCCAAAACTACTATCGTTGTCTCTAAAAGTTCCTGTTAATGGTCCTAAAAATCCTTCCGCTTGGAAGCCGGGCAAGGATATTCCCAAATTGACTGTCAATGAAGTTTGCTCAGTGTCAATAAAAAATGCTCCCTTTGCTGACTGACCGGGCTGTTCTCCCGGGATAAACCCTAAAATTACATCAGGAGCAACAGTTTTTACTGAATCGAAAACAGAATTAAGTGATATACCTTTTGACTTAATTTCCGATAGAGATTTAGGAGATTTTGATTGTAATCCAAAACCCAGAGATAAAATTGCCGTTCCTGCAACTTCGGCTTTCCCCTTAACCTCTAGTCCAAAACTATCACTACTGAGATCAGCTTTAAGGTCTTGGTTCCATGCTGGGTATGATATTGTAATTGAAAGGTTAAACCCTAATCCATTCTTGGCAGCAAAGCCACCAGATACTTTCACTTTCAAACCTGTGTTGGCAAGAGCAGATTCGAGACCTTCTTTGATAAAGGTAACAAAATCTTTGACTTTAACTCCCTCTGCCTGTTTCATTTTTTCCGTCAGAGCTGCTTTGAAAGGCATTAACTGATCGGCTATGGAAGAAGCAGACCCAATAATCGGAATTTCAATGATGCCGAGTTGTTCTTGGAGTTGTGTGTCTAAATCATTGAGGATTCCATCAAAAGCATCGTCGAAGGCGTCAGCTTCATCGGCACTTAAGACGCGATCGCTCGCATCCACCACTTCAACTGCCACGGGATCAACGGCAATGTCATTGTATGCTTGATCTGTGCTGCTGAAGCTGAGGCTCAGAGGAGCGGTTTCACGGGGTTCTGTTGCGCTGTCTTCAATGGCTTCAACAATGACGATTTGTGGCGTATTCCAGTTCTCTGGGGTAAAGGTGAGGCTAGTTACATCCGTTTCCCAAGCTGTACTTGTGCCTAAGTTAATAGTGACATCTGCCGTGGGTTGGCTGCTTAACTGCACCGTAAAGGAATCGAGTTCTCCGGTTTCTTCCACTACCGTAGTGCCATCGGTCTCAACAATCTGCACGCCAGCCTGGTCATTATCCCCCACCTTGACCTGGATAGAACCAGCTTCTAGACCGTTGTAGAGGGGATCAGAACTGCTGAGGGTGTGGGTAATGGGGGTGGTGCGGTTCCCCTGAGCAATGGCATCATCCTGCACGGCTACTGTTACACTTTGGGCAACATTCCAGTTGTCAGGGGTAAAGGTAATTGGTGCGATCGCTTGCAACTGCTGATCGGTATTAAAATTAACGGTAACGTTGGCCGTCGGTTGACTGCTTAACTTGACGCTGTAAGTGTCGGTAATGCCGTTCTCGCTGACTTCGGTAATATTCCCCGTTTGGGCAAAATTCACGCCTGCAACATCATCTTCTAGAATCGTGACAGAGATGGCACGAGGAGGATAGCCATTCGCCGCTTCTAAATTGGCATTGCTGCCATAGGTAGAGTCTGTGCTGCTTACAGTATGGCTGACCGTACCCGAACGATCTCCGTCAACTTGGTTGTTATTGGGCGCACTGGCAATTACCTGTTGTGGAGTCTGCCAGTTATCGGGTGTAAAAGTCAGAAGCGTCTGATCAACTTCAAGTTCTGTATTGGCGTTGACTGCGATAAGAACATTGTTGTCCGGCTGACTGGTCAAGACGACGGTGTAGACATCTCCTAAACCTCCTTCCGTCACAAGGGTACGATTGCCCGTCTCATTGATACGAACACCGGGGATATCATCATCATAAATCGTGACTGTGGCACTTGGTGTGCTATCTAGGGTGTAGCCATTGCCTGCTTCCAGGGTGAGTTTAACGGTTTCTCCTCCCGCCTCCGTGATGGGGTCTTGCACGGGAAACACTTGCACTGACGTTCCAGTTGCCCCTGGAGGAATAAAAGCTGTTCCACTCAAAGCAGTATAGTCACTGCCAAGGGTTGCGGTGCTAGAACTCTCAATGCGGTAGTTAACAGTCACGCCATTTGCCGGTGCAGGATCGCTTAAAACCAAATTAAATGCACCTGTCACCAAACTCTGTTCGCTGGCATCATCTGTACTGGCGATGCTGAGAGTCGGAACATCATTATCTTGAATGCTGATATCTAAGTCGGCAATCGCCGTGCTACTGGTGTAATTTGGATCTGTCGAACTGCTGATAGAGTGGGTAATACGACCCGCATGGCCACCTTCGACTTGCCCATCATCGACAGCTTTAACATAGACAGTTTGAGGAGTCGTATCAGTCAGGGACAAGATGTGTTGATCCGCGTAGGTCGTGCCATCCAGACTCACCTGCAATTGGGCATCCGCTTGAATCGTCACCTCAACCGGGCTGGTCGGAGTTTTAGTGAGTTGAAGCTCGTAAGTCTCAGCGTTGCCACTTTCGCTTACTTGAGTCTTGCCACTACTGGGTATCACCAGGACACCGTAGCCGTCATTATCAATATTTGTGACTTCAACCGTGCCTAAAATTTGGTTGTTATAGTTGGCATCATCACTGTTGCTCTTCAGGGTTAGGTTATAGGTTTGGCTGCCATCCACATCGGCATCATCAACACCTGATACTGTGACGGTTTGAGGAATATTCCAGTTTGTATCAGTAAAGCGAAGACTGGATCGGTCTACACTGCCCTCGGCTGTCTCTAGCCCCTCTACAGCGATCGTGACTGGGGCTGTCGGTTGGCTTGTGAGACTGACCTCAAACTGAGCCTGATTCCCTGTTTCAGTCGTAACCAACTGGGTTGCAGAAACCGTAGCCCCCGCTTGGTCATTATCAGTAAGATTGATGGTAGCAATTAATGAATTTTCGCTCAGGGTATATCCAGCCGCACTCGCTAGGGTGAGCGTGATGGTTTCAGTTTCCTCTGTGATCGCATCATCAATAGGTGTAATGGGAATTAAGGCACTGGTGAGTCCTTCTGAAATGATGACGGGAGTGAGACTCGCTTGATAGTCGCTGCTGATATTGGCATTACCACTGAAGTTGTACTGAATCGTTACTCCACCTTTGGGCGCAGGGGCATCAAGTTCGACTCGGAACAGCCCCACTGTACCGTTTTCGCTGGCATCACTAACCTTCACAACTTTCGCAACGGCTAAGGCATCGTTATCTTGAAGGGTGAGTGTAGCCGTGTTTTGCTCAGGATTAAGATCATACAGAGCATCACCAGCAGGCGGAGTCAGGGTTACTACAATGGTTTCATCAGGATCATAATTTGCGTCATCAATTGGGTTAATCGTCACTTTGCCACTCTTTTCTCCCTGCGGAATGATGATATTTCCAGAGAGTAGCTCGTAATCGATCCCTGCTGTTGCACTGCCACTAACACTGTAGGGAATTGTAGTGCCTCCTTCTAGGGCAGGAGTCGTTAAGGTGATGGTAAATTCCCCAGGTGTGGAGTCTGCTTCACGGGGATCGGTTGTAGCCGTAATACTGGCGACCGGAATGGCATCATCATCTTCAATCGTTAGACTGGCAGTTTTTTGAGGAGATCCTTCCAAAGTATAGCTCTTGCCACCTGTATTAGGATTTTGATTACTAGCGGTTGGCTCTTTCAAGGTGATGATGACATCTTCATCCGGCACTTCAGAAATACCGTCATTAAGCGGTGTAATGTCAATGAGGGCTTCGGTTTGACCTTTAGGGATTGTAACGCTACGAGTAATGGAGCTAAAGTCCTCTCCCTCTTTTGCTGTTCCAGTTAGGTCATAACTGATGGTTGCACCCCCTTCGAGGGCAGGAGCAGATAATATGATTTTAAATTGACCTGTTGTACCTGTTTCAGTCGCATTTGAAACCTTTTCGATCCGGGCAATGGGCAAGATATCGTTGTCTTCAAGGGTTAGGGTTGCCTTATTATTAGCAGTATCAACACCATAATTATTCTGGGTTGGGTTTGTTAATGTTAAGGTAATCGTTTCGTTGGGATCATAAAGTGCGTCATCTTTTGCTTCAACGCTAATTGTCGAGGTTTTTGCCCCTTGCGGGACAAGAACCTCGCGGCTCAGAGTGGTGTAGTCATTACCCTCAGAGGCATCGCCGCTAATAGTATAAAAAACTTTAAAGTTTGCTGGAGCAGGCTCAGTCAAGTTAATAATAAAGCTGCCATTTGTTCCATTCTCTTTGGGATTACTTTGCCCCACGACACTCACCACGGGCTCGTTATCAGCGAGTGTGACCGTTGCCGTCTTTTGATTATTGTTGATGATGTAGACCCCTGGATTTAGGGTCAAAATAACGGTTTCATCACCCTCGTAAATATTGTCATCTTGAGTAGTGACGTTCAGGGTCGCACTTGTAGTATTCGCTGGAATAATTAAGGTTTCCGATGTGGTGTAATCCTGATTCTTAGTCGCTGTTCCACTGAGGCTATATTTAATGGTTAATGGTGCAAGGAATGGTTTATCAAGGGTGAATGTGTACTCACCGGCATTATTACTTCCTTCCTTTGTATCAAATTTTTTCACGACACTCAGGGTTGGCAAGCTCTGAATATTGTTATTACTGGTAGGAGAAGATTTTGCATCGAAATAGAAGCCTGTGGAAAACGCAGTTGGATTTAGGGAATAAACCTGACCCCCATTACGAACAAAGAAATTAGCCCCCTCTGCCTTTCCACTTGTCGCTCCAGTTCCTCCTTGCCCTCCTGTGACAGAATTTCCTGAGAAACTGGTGTTGCTCAGAACTAAACTAGCTCCAGCGTTGACAAAAATAGCGCCACCTAAGCCAGCACCACCACCACCACGGCCACCGTTACCACCGACACGATCTTCATTCCCTCTTTGTCCAATATCACCAACACCACCAGCACCGCCATAGGCACCACCGGAACCGCCGGAACCGCCAGAACCTCCATTTCCAGGTGTTCCCGTGCCGCCGCCGCCACCACCGCCGCCACCGCCACCACCGCCGCCGCCACCGCCAAAACCACCATCACCACCTATACCACCATCACCACCTTTGCCACCGGCTATACCAGCAGGTTCAGCGACCCCATTACCTCCTTCACCGCCACCACCGCCGCCACCGCCACCACCGCCTGAGAAGTCGCCGCCCGCACCACCGCCCGTGCTAGGGGAAAAACCATCTCGACCACCTAGACTATCATTATTGCCTATTCCCTTTGGGCCTGCTGTACCACCACTTGAACCTGCGCCGGTGTAGCCAGCGAATCCATCAGTTCCATCTATGCCGGGAGACCTACCACCATTACCGCCTTGACCATTGCCCTCACCAGAGCCACCAGAACCACCGTTCCCACCAATGGCTCGACTAGAGCTAATCGTCACCCTATCCAACGTCACTAAACCGCTATTAATAAAAAGTGCGCCACCGACGCCAGCAGCACCACCCCCATTTCCTAAAGCATTAGCTCCTTGGGCTAATCCGTTAGCAATCGTGAGGTTGGAAAATGTGACGTTTCCTGATGAGATATTGAAAATCCTGAAAGTGCCTCGACCATTCACAACATCATTTCCATCACCTACAAAAGTAATATCGCTAGTGATATACAATGGAGCGAAAAGAAGATCAATATTCCCAGAAACTCGGCTTAGATCAATAATGTCAGATTCTGGAGTGCTGTTGGCAAGTTCGATAGCCTCACGCAACGATACAAAGTTTGTCCCAAACAGGTCTTCGGAAAGGGTAGTAACATAAATTTTGTCGTTTGCAGTCTCAACTTGAACAGGCTGTCCATCTAACACGATGGTTGCTGTATCATCTTCTGATTGTATTGCCTGTAACTGCTGTTCATCTAATCTTTCATCTCGTACCAATGCTGAGAAAAGTTCCCCCTCATCACCCAAACTATCAGTACGATTAAGCTGCACATCAAAGTCATGGCCGATTTCTTCCAATAGCACAGCGACAACTTTATCAAGATTATTGGCATTCTCAGTCAGAAATTCCTCAGACAGATAAATGGTATGTGATGCAGCAGCATAACTTCCATTTGCGCCATTAAGTTCTCCCGCAGAACGAATTTCAAGGGTTGGCAGTTCAACGGTTTTATTAAGTAGTTTATGGCGTAAATTTTCTGCCCTAGCAGTATCAAAGCGATCGCCAAATGCCAAGGATAAATTAGCTTCAAAGTTTTCCCGTTCTGCAAAGTGGCAGAGCAAGTCTATGGCACGTACCTTTGCCGAGATCACAATTGAATTTAGATCGAGAATAGAATCTTGTCCGGTTTCGCCAAAAATCATTTTAGAGGTGTCCATAATTTAACTGCTTATCTAGGGAAGTTATTTCAGTATCTTCATTAGAGAAATGAGCCAAAAGCTTTCCAAGTTCTCTCGGACTTAGAATGATAAATAAGCTTTTAATATTTTTAAACTCCCCTTAGCCTATCCCAACTCCCCGATGCTGTCTTTACAGGAAAGTATGGAGTTGTCAAGTATGGAAAGTATGGTTTAAGGTAGAGGCAGCTTTATACAGAGCGAGAAAAGAGATGGAATTTGAGCAGGTAGTGGAAGTGGTCAACACTGTGATCGCTCCCAAAATCGCTAGAACGCTAACTGAGGTTGAAGTTGCTCTTTTGTTCGGTGCTTGGAATAACCTCACTTATGATCGCATCGCCGAGCGGTCGGGCTATTCCATCAACTATCTGCAACGGGACGTCGGCCCCAAATTTTGGAAACTCCTCAGTGATGCTTTAGGTCGCAAAGTCAACAAAACCAATCTGCGCGGTATTATTACTCACTTTAATGCTCCGACGGCTACTCCCCAACCTCAAGTCCAACGGTCAATTGATTGGGGTGAGGCGATCAATGTCTCCAACTTCCAAGGTCGAGGTGAAGAGATTGAAACCCTGACCCGATGGATAATACAAGATCGCTGCCGACTGATTGCTTTGGTGGGAATGGGTGGGATCGGTAAAAGTACCTTAGCCGCTAAAGTCGCGCAACTCCTACAAGAACAATTTCAATTTGTGATTTGGCGAAGTCTCCGCAACGCCCCACGCTTAGAGACATTGTTGTCCGAACTGGTGCCTTTTCTTTCTAACCAGCAAGATCTCCAAGCGAAACCCGAACGACTCCTGTACTGGTTGCAAACCCATCGCTGCTTGGTGATTTTGGATAATCAAGAAACGATTTTACAAGCTGGCAATGTGGCGGGATACTACCAGCCAGATTTCACAGACTATGATGAATTATTGCAATTACTGGGAGAAGCCTCTCATCAGAGTTGTATTTTACTCACCAGTCGTGAGAAATCTGCCAAAGTTGCCATATCAGAAGACTTAAACGGAGCAGTGCGATCGCTCTGCCTAAGCGGTTCCTGGGAAACCTCCCTCGCCTTAATGGACTCCAAAAAACTCATCGGAACCGATACAGAAAAACGTCGCCTGTGTGAATTATATTGTTGTAATCCCCTCGCCCTAAAAATTGTTGCTGCCTCGATTCAGAGTTTATTTGAAGGGAATATAAGCTATTTTTTACAAGAAAAGATCATAGTGTTTAATGGCATCAGCATCTTGTTAAATAGCCAGTTTGAGCGGTTGTCACCTGTTGAACAAACTATCATGTATTGGTTGGCAATTAATCGAGAATGGACAACGATTGCAGAACTACAAGATGATATTGTACCTCCGATTTCACGGGCAACCCTATTAGAATCCCTAGAATCCTTAACGCGGCGCAGCTTAATTGAAAAGCGATCAGGCGAATATACCCTACAGCCCGTTGTGATGGAATATGTTACAGACAGTTTAATTCAGCACCTTGTCACCGAACTGTTAACGGTTAAATTCTCCTATTTTCATCGCTACGCCCTAATTAAAACAACAGTTTTAGACTATATCCAAGACACTCAAGTCCGATTAATTTTACAGCCTTTAATCCAAAAACTCCAAGACTCACTTTACAATTCTGACACCCTAGAGCAGCATCTGCAATCGATTCTAACCGCATTACGCCACGCCTCCACGCCATTCTTTGACTACGGTGTCGGTAACTTGATCAATCTGTGCCGACACCTACAAATTGACCTGACGGGATGGGACTTTTCTCATTTAAAAATTCGCCATGCCGATTTCCGAGGTGCAACCTTACAGGACATCAATTTTCAATCGGCTCATTTTGCTCAATCCCTCTTTACCCAACTATTTACGGGGGGAGCCTGGGTGAAATTTAGCCCCGATGGGCGACGCTTTGCCATTGGAGATACGAATGGAGGACTGCATATTTGGCAGTTTAAACCGATGCAGCTATTGATGACAATCCAGGCTGGACGAGGCTGGATTAAGGCAGGGGACTGGAGTATTGATGGCACAATGATAGTCTGTTGTGCCGAACACAGAATTCTGGTTTGGGATACTCGCACGGGTCAATGCTTGCGAGAGTTTCAGGGATATACGAAATGGATTTTTGCCTTGGCTTTGAGTCCCGATGGTCAAAAACTGGCTTGTGGAGGGCAAGATCCATTGATGTGGGTTTGGGATGCAGCAACTGGAACCTGTCTGACTCGCTTAGGCTCAAGCAAGCTAACGAATCAGAGTTGTTGGGTTCTTGATGTCGAATGGCTTGCCAATGGGACTATTTTGGCAGGAGCCTACACCGATCACACGATTAAACTCTGGGATGTCACGACAGGGGACTGTATTCGTGTAATTCCGGCTCATGAATATTGGGTGTGGTCGTTAGCGTTGCATCCCAATGGCAAAGTCCTCGCGAGCAGTGGATATGATCAAACCGTCAAACTGTGGGATTGGCAAACCGGAGAGTGTTTACAGGCAACCACCACCCAGGATTGTATCTATCGAGTGGAATGGAGTCCAGATGGTCATAGACTGGCTGGGGGAAGCCTCGCTCAAATCCTGCCGCTGTGGGATAGTTCTCTCAACTGTTTACACGTGTTTCAGGGGGAACAGAGTTGGGTTTGGGCGATCGACTGGAGCCGAGATGGCAGTACCCTCGTCAGTGCATCCTTTGATCAAGTGATTAAATTCTGGAATTCTGAAACGGGTGAGTGTTTCAAAACATTGCAGGGCTATAGTAACTCCTGTTGGTATGTCCGGTGGAGCCAAGACGGAGTTCGGCTGTTGAGTAGTAACACGAACTATACCGTGCAACTGTGGGATAGCCAAACGGGTGAATGCTTAAGGGTATTTCAGGGACATACCAAAGAAGTGTTATCGGTTGCCTGGAGTCCTGACGAACGCTTGATTGTGAGTGGCAGTGCAGATGCCACCGTTCGGATTTGGGAGGTTCAGACTGGGCGATGCTTAAAGGTGTTATCAGGACATGAGAATTGGGTGCGGTCAGTGGCTTGGAGTCGGGATGGAAATTCTGTCATTAGCGGCAGTAACGATCAAACCGTGAGGATCTGGGATGCTCACTCTGGGGAATGTTTATTAACCCTATCAGATCATCAGAACCAAGTCATATCGGTTGTTGGGTTCCCAGTGGGCAACCGGGTAGCGAGTGGGAGTGCAGATAGAACGATTCGGTTGTGGGATTTAAGCCAAGGGGTTTGCGAGCGCGTGATTGAGACGAATCATCTGATTCATTCGATTGCCTTGAGTCCTGATGGTAAAACCCTGGTTAGTGGAGATTATGATGGGAACGTTCAACTGTGGGATGTTGCCTCTGGAGCGTGTTTAAGAATATTACAGTCCCACAGGGGACATATCTATTCCGTAGCTTGGAATGTCGATGGCAATCTGGTGGCGAGTGCCAGTAGTGATGCCACCGTCAGAATTTGGGATGTGAGAACGGGTAAATGTGAGCAGGTTATTGAGGGTAAAAATTATGCTTGGTCAGTGGATTGGAATCCTGTGAAACCGTTATTGGCGATCGCATTTTTGGAACAACCTATTCAACTGTGGGATATACAGACCTATAAATTAACACAAACTTTCAAGAGCATTCTTCCTTACGAAGGCATGAATATTACGGGGGTAACAGGGATGGACGAGGGGCAAAAAGCTACTCTCAAAGCATTAGGTGCGATTCAAGAAGGTGTAGAAATGAGGAATGCTGGTATCGCTAAGAAACTCTCTAGGTAAGCGTTTCGGGCGATATGGCGGAATTTTTCATGAATCGTTGCAATACCCCTATAAAGCTTTAAACTTTTGAGTGTTAAGTTGACAGTTGATGGTATCAATTTACGAACATTCTTTTGTCAATTTGACAGTTAACTGTATCAAGTTATGAACAATATTTTGTTATTTATACAACGCTTTAAAAGCCTGTGATGGTTGCTTTCCGCAGTTCGTGTGTCTGGCGTGCAGTGGGCTTTACTAATGCGATACGGGCGGGGCAAATTGCCCGGTTAATTAAACGGCTTGGGAAAGGGCGATAGTACGGTTGATTACAGAAATCAGTTGATATTACCTCATCAGACGAAAGTGAAGTAATCTTCTTCTAGGTTGGGGAATGGAGTGCCTTGAATCATAGCAACTAATTCTTCTTGTTCTCCATTAATCCAGTAAAAGGAAGCACCAAAAGGTAAGCCGTCGGGTTGATCTCCTAAGCGATAATCCTGACGATTTCCATTCAACTGAATCGTATCATTTTCGGCATCAAAATCGACGATGAGAGCATAATCACCCAAACCAGGATTAGTCGTATTGTCATTGTAATAGAATTGGAGATCATCACCTAAAACGAAGGTATCAGTACCTTCTCCGCCTTGGAGAGTATCGACTTCTCCAACTCCTGGATTGTTGTTTTCGGGATTTACCCCAGTTAGAATATCATTTCCCAGGTCTCCCCACAGTTCATCGTTGCCGCGATCGCCAATCAGAGTATCATTATCTTTACCGCCATGTAGGGTATCATCTCCTTCACCGCCTTCAAGGAAGTCATCGCCTTGGTTTCCATTCAACCAGTCGTTTCCTGCGTCGCCAGAGAGATGATCTTGTGCTTCAAGTCCAAAAATGACATCATTTCCCCCATCTCCACTCAGGGCTGTTTCAAAGTCGGGGGGAAAAGAGTAAAGAAAGAGCGATCGCTACCTGATAAAATCAAGAGCGGTCGCTTATTTTTTCTAAAATAAAGATGCTAACAACTTTAATAGAAAAACTGAAAAAAGTCAAGGATTACCGGAAGGCTCAGGGAACAAGGCATCCAATATGGCTAGTATTATTAATAGTCATATTGGGGCTAATGTCGAGGAATTTA
>NZ_JACJSC010000053.1 GCF_014697575.1 Planktothrix sp. FACHB-1365
TGGGTTTTAATCACTTCTTTTACCTGATCCGCGTGAGCTTTAATTGCCTTCTTGCTAGGTTTGATTAGGGTTTTAAATCCTATGAATTTTCCGTTATTCTTTTTTCCAGAATGGTGTTTACCAACTGGGTATTGTCGGAAGTTCCAACCTAGAAAGTCGAATCCTGGTTTTACCTTCTCACCCTTAACTTCGATTTCTCTCAGTGTGTGGCATATACGGGTTTTAGCTGGTTTCAGTTCTAATCCGATAGGTTTTAACCATTCTTTGATGACAATTTGGCATTGTTGAATGATTTCTAATTGCGGACTAATTACAACAAAATCATCGGCATATCTGATGACTTGAGCTTGTATACGGTTATTCTTTTTAGGGAATTTGTGTTTGATTAACTCAATCATTCCATCCAATGCGATGTTAGCAAGTAGAGGACTAATGACTCCTCCTTGTGGAGTGCCTGACTCTGTTGCATTAAATATGCCGTTGTCCATTACCCCAGCTTTTAACCATTGTCTGATTTGAGCTTTCATTGTTGATGGACAATCAATTTTAGACAGTAGGTATTCATGGTTAATCTGATCAAAACACTTTGAGATGTCAGCATCCAGTATGTAGTAATCTAATTTGTGGATACTTTGGAAGATTCTTGACATTGCATCATGGGCTGAACGTCCGGGTCTGAACCCATAGCTTTCACCCTCAAATCTGGCTTCCCATTGTGGCTCTAATGCAGATTTAACCAAGGCTTGCCTAACTCTGTCTTGCATAGTTGGGATTCCTAAAGGACGTTTTTCTCCGTTAGGTTTGGGTATCCATTTCCTTCGGAGTGGTTTTGCCTTTTGGTATTTATTCAAGTTTTGGGCAAGTTCTAATCGTTGTTTGGGTGTGATGGATTTGACCCCATCTACCCCGGCTGTTTTCTTGCCTTGATTATCTTGAGTAACCCTTCTGATTGATAAGAGTTTGGCGTAATATGACTTGACTAGAAGTTTTTGGAGCTTCCGAGCTTTCGCATTTTGTCCCGATAATGATGCCTGGTAAATTCTCTTTTGCAGCTTAAATACTACCCTCTGAACTTTCGCCCAATTGATAGAATTCCATGCAGTCGTAGTCTTGGTTATACTCGTTTTCACCGTTTTAACTGCTAATTGAAACCTTACCTAACAACTAAACCGAACTCTATGGGCATATCTTAAATATTACATTTAAGCATTAGCTTCTGACTCCATCTCTCGCCCTCACAACATCCGCTTTAGATTTGTAGCTACCTGACAGTATTCGACCTCTGTAGGAGTATATAGGTTTTAACGTTCCTTGAAAAATGGGTTTTATTGCCTTTAGAATCATCCTATCTGCCGGGGTACTTTGGGAGTCTTAGTAAATGTTTTACAAAAAACTTTACCTTTTATAGAAGTCTATAAAAACTTCTATCTTTCCCCTTGTTCTTTTGAATGCAGTGTATCAAGTCAGTTTCACTACTTAATTATTACGACAGTTCAAGCCGGATGTTCACTTTCGTTATTCTTGGGCAATTGGCTAGAGAACTACTTAGATTTTGACTTAAATCCGATTTCCCGTTACTCCCAGCTTCAGTGTTTTGATAATCAGTCTGACACTGTGGGAATTGCCGAATCTCTTTGGGTTGGGCTACCTTACTTTTATTTTCGGAAAGCCTCACCATTGACTCCGAGATTAACCCTCCTTTAGGGTTACATTTTCAAAGTTAAGCTAGATTTGATTGGATTTATTATTGGGTTGTTACCCATTAACCAATTGTCTGAACCTATCTCCCTGCTTACGTTTTTGGTTTTATACCTAGGACTTTGGCAGGAACGTCTCGCACTCATAGTATAATTATACTAGATTTCTGTTAATTAATTGAGTCTACTGAATTCATCTATTTTAAAACCCTTAAAAATCATGTCTATTTTTACACTACAATCCGTTAAAAAAGAATTTGGAACCAAAGAAATCCTCAGAGAAGCTAACTTTAGTTTAGATGCAACGGATAAAGTTGGTTTAATTGGTACTAATGGTTCAGGAAAATCAACGTTATTAAAAATGATTGCTGGACAGGAACCCATTGATGGGGGGCAACTTTGGGTTAACCCTAGAGCGAAAGTTATCTATTTACCGCAACAACCGAATTTAGATGAAAATCGCACGGTTTTAGAACAAATTTTTGCCGATAGTGGCGAACAAATGCACTTAATTCAAGAGTATGAAGATTTATCTCATAAATTAGCAAAACATCCTGAAGATTCCCAACTCTTAACGCGATTTTCCCAAGTGACTCAAAAAATGGATGCAACCAACGCTTGGGAATTAGAAAACCGAGCTAAAATTATTTTAACACAATTAGGAATTGAAGATTTTGACACACCCATTCGTCAGTTATCCGGGGGATATCGCAAACGCATTGCTTTAGCAACGGCGTTATTAGTTGAACCCGATGTTTTATTAATGGATGAACCCACCAACCATTTAGATGCAATGTCCGTTGAATGGTTGCAAGATTACTTAAAAAATTATCGCGGTGCGTTACTTTTAATTACCCATGACCGCTATTTTTTAGACCAAGTAACAAATCGAATTTTAGAATTAGACCGAGGGGATTTATTTACCTATTCAGGAAATTATTCTTATTTTTTAGAAAAGAAAGCGGAAGCCGAGGATATTGCTGTTAGTCAACAACGCAAACATCGGGGGGTTTTACGTCGAGAATTAGAATGGTTGAAGCGAGGGCCAAAAGCCAGAAGTACCAAACAAAAAGCTCGAATTCAACGCATTGAAGGAATGCAAGAAACGGAATTTAAACAAGTTCAGGGGAAAGTTGAAATTTCAACTCCAGGTCGTCGCATTGGGAAAAAAGTAATTGAATTAAATAATGTTTCTAAATCCTATAATAATCGGGTTTTAATTCAAGAGTTTACCTATAGTTTTAATCCCGATGACCGTTTAGGAATTATTGGGGGAAATGGCGTTGGAAAATCAACGTTATTAGATATGATTACAGGTCGAGTCCAACCCGATAGCGGAATATTAGAAATCGGGTCAACCATTCATATCGGTTATTTTGACCAACATTCTGAAGATTTGTTAGAGGCGATGAATGAAAATCAGCGTGTAATTGATTATTTAAAAGAAGTGGCTGAATATGTGAAAACCGCCGATGGTACTCAAATTACTGCTTCTCAAATGTTAGAACGATTTTTATTTCCTCCCAGTCAACAATATTCCCCGTTAAATAAACTTTCGGGAGGGGAAAAACGACGGTTATTTTTATTACGGGTGTTAATGAGTGCGCCGAATGTATTAATTTTGGATGAACCGACAAATGATTTAGATGTACAAACGTTATCGGTTTTAGAAGATTATTTAGAAGATTTTAATGGTTGCGTGATAGTGGTTTCCCACGACCGTTATTTTTTAGACCGAACTGTTGAGACAATTTTTTCTTTTGAACCTGGGGGAAATTTACGACAATATCCAGGGAATTATTCGGTTTATTTAGATTATAAAAAAGCTGAAGATTTAGAGTTAAATCGTCAAACAATAAAAGTTGAAGAAAAACCGAAAGATACAGGAATAGAGTCTGAAAAATCTCAACGGTATTCTTGGGATAAAAGCGGACAACGTAAATTATCCTCTAAAGAACGGCGAGAATATGAAAAATTAGAGGTAAAAATTGCTGAATTAGAAGCAAAAAAAATCAAGTTAGAACAACAATTATATCATGCACCGCCAGGGTCAGTTTCTAAAGTTCAAGACTTACATCAACAAGTCGAAACCATTACCCAAGAGATTGATAATGCCACAGAACGGTGGTTAGAATTAGCTGAAATAGCCTCTTCTAACTAATAAAAGGTAGAGATGATTTTAATCACCTCTACTGTTAGAAATTAAGCTATAAACGGCTTTGTTCGATAGTGGGTGCGGGATTCAGATTTGTATCAATGGTTTTGGGTTGACTTGCTACCCGAATTAATCCAATTAATAATACCAGAATAATACCCATCAACGGCCAGAATGAATCTTCCGAGGATTTCTCTTTAGCGGTAATGGTTTTTTTTCCAATCTCTCTAATATCATATTCATTCCCACCACAACTTTGACAAAACATCACATTTTTGTTGTAGGGATGGGGCAGAAAGTCACAGGGGAGCTTTTGAAGACCTTCATGATTTTTATAGGGACAATTCACTTTATGAGTCATAGCGACCTCCCTGTTTGTGGGATGATTAAAGAGTATTCCTTCTTAATGAGATACACCCTGTTAAAACGGTTTATTTCTATAATTTAACAGTTATTTTCCGCAAAAGTCTCTATGAAAAGGGGGAAATTAAGCTTCTATCCATAGGCTTATCACCTTGTATATTTTTCTATCTTATTATAGAGTTAAGTTTAGAGTTTGGCTACTTTTAAAGTCAGTTAAAAAAACTTTAATTTTTATCTATAAGAGAAGGAGAGGGAATTTCAATCGAACGTAAAAATGCAGCACTTTC
Source organism: Planktothrix sp. FACHB-1365 (assembly GCF_014697575.1). Classification (GTDB taxonomy): domain Bacteria; phylum Cyanobacteriota; class Cyanobacteriia; order Cyanobacteriales; family Microcoleaceae; genus Planktothrix. Next base: position 4,503 of record NZ_JACJSC010000053.1, read on the forward strand.
TTCAGGTAAAGCTGTATTGATATACATTCCACTGCCGAGTTCAAATCCGGCGGATAAAGAAACTCTGGGAATTAAAGCAATATACCAATGGGAATAGTCGGTACGTTGTTCTGCGGTAGGAATTGAACGAATGGTATAGTTATAATCAGGATTATTTAACCCATAGTAAAGTTTGGCTAGGACAGTTTTTAAAGTTTTGGCTAAATCTAAAATTTCCACTTCGGTAATTTCATCAAAGGAAGATGTATGACGACGGGGAAAAATCCAAGTATGAAACGGTGAAAGGGCGGCATAAGGAATAAACGCCACAAAATATTCACTGGTAAAAATTATTCGTTCTTTTGCTTGCAATTCCTCGGCTAAAGTTCGACAAAAAATACATTCTCCCGTATCATCATAATAGCGAATTGCTTCCCGTGCACGATCTCTCCATTGATAGGGAACAATGGGAATAGCGGCAATTTGAGAGTGCGGATGTTCTAAAGAAGTTCCCGCACCTCGACCATGATTTTTAAAGATAATAATAGTTTCCACACGAGAATCTAAGCGAATATCAGCATAGCGTTGGCGATAAACCCGAATAATATTGGCTAAATCGTTAATTTCCATTAATGCCATTGTTAAATCATGGCGAGGATGTTCAATCACAACTTCATGAAATCCAAACCCTGATAAAGCTCTAAAAATACCGTCAGTTTCTCGGACTCTTTCACCGTCAGGAGATAAAGCGGGATATTTATTATTAACAACGCGGACTCGCCATTCTAAATCATTCGATAACCTTAATATTTCTCGACCTCCTGTTAACGGTTCATTCCCAGCACAAAAGGGACAATTAGAACGATAGTGAGGAATAGGGGTGAGAGACATTTCAGCCTTAGAAAATTCATCGGGTCGTTTAGCCCGTTCAGTGGCAATAATCACCCAATCTCTTGTAATTAAATTTTGTCTGAGTTCAGTCATATTATCAAAAATGAATTGAAAAGGCTGAATATAAAATGAGGAACAGAGGGAATGATTTAATTGGGTAGAGTTAGTCCTCGTTTTGTCCCTAGATAAACAGCAAAACTCCCTAACCAATGACTTCCCCCATAGGAATTTCCTGATAAAGGATTTAAACCGACTTGGCGATGAAGATTTGCCACAGCTTTTAAAGCAGGAATTCGGTTATCTTCTGGAAATAAGCCTGAGATAATCCCGTCTAACATCCATGCCCGACTTAAGTTTAACCCATCAAAATGGGATTGTCCGTAATCTTCAGGATTTTCCAGAGTAATCGGATGAAACCAGTCCGTTTTCAAGTCACGGGGAAGTTCGGGTAAAAAAAGAGTTAACCATTCGCTAAATTCGACAGCCGGAAGCACCCGTCGCATTAAGTCTGCTTCTGCTAAACACGGAGAGAGAAAATCATAACCCAAGGGTTCACAATGCCAGGAATAATTGTGATCTTTGCTATAGAATTTTTGAGCTTTATATTCAACTTCATCTAAGAGATTTTCCTGAGCCGTAATCGTTGCCCAATCTAACATTAATCCTAACGCAAAGGCAGTTTGATTGTGTAATCCGGTACGATTAGGATGGGTTAAGGTGTGTAACCAAGTTCGCAGATTATTGACAATAACAGTTTCTAAAGGTGCTAAATTTTCCAATAAACCTTTAGAGTGTTCGTCATCCCATTCAGTTAATTCTGCTATTAATTGTAAAAACCAAACTAACCCATAGGGACATTCAAATCGAGGTTGAGACTTTAAAAACTCTGCTTCAATTTTAATATTTTCAGGCGTTAAATTTTGGGTTAAAATTTCTCTAGCGGGGGTAACAAAATCTGCTTCTGGAAAATATCGAATTAATCGAGTTAACATCCAATGATTATGAACCGCAGAATGCCAATCTAAACAGCCATAAAAAGCCGGATTGAGTTGTCGAGGAGGAATCAAATCAGCATCACTTTTTAACCAGTAACACTGAACATGAGGATATTCTTGAAGGGTACATTTCAAGCCAAATTCAGCAAAGCGATTGGCAACTTCTAAAGAAAAGGTTTCAGGGTTTAAATTCACGGGTTTGAAAATGGGATTTTAACTCATAAATATGATATAAATATCAGTTATATTGGGGAGTTGACTAAATTGCAATCATAATTAATAAATATTAAACTTAACTCTATATCCGTATATTTACTGACACTTTCAGTCATTGCTCTTAATCTGACTTAAAATTGGCAATCTTTCTTAACCTTAACCCCCAACTGAAGATGAAAGTTAAGGTTAAACAGACACAAAATTTAGGGAAACTTTGTGACCTTATTCATATTTGAGACTGCCATCAATATTGGCAATATGTTCATTCAAGTTAATTGATGTTTTCACATCTGAACTCATTTTTTTGGATAAATTGAAACACGTCCCTTGAAGTACCCCCTGATCAGATACAGTCAAGTCGTAACAATTAATTAATGCTTGCCGTCCTAAATTTTCTTGTTTCCAAGATAGAATTCCTGAGCGATTATTTTCAAGATATGGATTTAGTTCCAGCGTTGTTTGTTGATAAGAACCGTTCATTTTCTCACAGCTTGCTGAGAGAAGGGCTTTTCCTAAACTTGCCATATCTGTACCACTCGAAACAGTAATATCTGTACAGGTATTACTAAATTCACCAATTGCCCATGCCTGACCACCCCATACATTGAAGCCCAAAACAACGGCTAAGACAAAGGTAATGATTATTTTTACCCACCCAGATAAAATTTTCATACTTTCCCTCTGAAAAATTAACATCTTCTCTAAGTTTACAAGAAGATCAGCGATCGCTGCTATAAAGTTTTTTAAAGTTATATGAAATCCTTAAAGATTTGGGATCGATAATTACAAAGATGGAGTCAATCTATTGTCTCTATTCTCTATTCCCTGTACCCTTCTGTAGTCTTCTTTTCAAGATTTAGTACAACGGAAAAAGCGATTGCCTCTGAAAAAATCAGCAAGCGATCGCTTTTTCATAACTCTAACTGATTAGGGTTGTGAACTAATCCATTCCAGAATTTGATCAACCTTCTGTTGTAAAGTGGCAACATCAACAATGACCTTACCAATGCCCACATTTTCATCCCGAACTTTAAACTGACGCACATCCCGACCAAAGCCCATCAGTGCTGGACGTTCCACATAAGTGACTCGGTGCAACACCCGCCAAGTTTTATTGGGTTTTCCGGCTTGAGTTTGACGCAAAGCACGAGCTTCTTCGTCATTGCTTTGTAGCCATTCCGGGTCAACCACATAGTTAAAGAAGTCTTGGAAATGTTGGGTACTGCCTTCGAGATAGAAACTCATAAAGCGATAACGGTCAACTTTTTCCCCAGGTAGGATAGGGTTATCGTTATAGTCCGTCACCCCTTTATTTTCCATGCCACTCAAGTCAATATTCAACTCAAAACCCTTGCTACGAGTTGCGGTTTTACTCATAGTTTGAGTCAGATTAACAGTAGCTTGGACGGTTAGTTCTGTAGCCGCAGCAGTCGCTTTAAACTGTCCTTCAGCCCCCAACGCAGCCGTCATCTCAAACGATCCACCAATGGTATGTTCGACAGTATTGGCAAAGCTTTGGGCTTCAGTTCGCAGTCCACCGTCAGCATCCCAAACGTAAGTGTTGACGATGTTACGTTTTCCGGCTCGAACTTGAATATTTTCTATGTTCCGCTGCCAGTTCTGAAGACTTGATATCGCGTGTATTTGTTTATTTTGGTCCGCAATTTTACTTTGGATTTCTGCTTGTTTAGCTTGAGTCGCCTGACTCTGCTGTTGGACATTGGCATCTGCCGAAGCTTGGAAGTTATTGATTTGAGTTTGTTGTTGTTCCTCCGCAGTCTGATCGGTAGTCCCTTGGTCTTCTTCCCGTTGTACCCCAATCGTTGCGGGAGCATTACCAGAAACGGTGTTTACCAACAAAGAACTTTCATCTAGGGAATGCACATCAAAGTTATTGAAGTAAGATTCCCGGCGCTTGTCCTCGGCTTCGATTTGGCGTTTGAGACTGTATGCTTCTTGCAAACGATAGTAACTGGCGGGATAGAGCGAACCATACTGTGATCGCATTTCGGGAACGTGTCGGAAGAAACGACTGCTGGTAGCACTACTTCCGGTCATGCCATCCAAACTACCATTCATTGTGTAAGCTGGATTGATCAAGAAGGTAATGGTGTTAACATCTGGGGGAATACCATCAACGGGTAGCACTTGATAGCCGACCATTTTCTGACTACGGGCTAACCGGGTGACAAAGACATCAGCCATAGCTGAAACAACTAAAGCATAGCCGATATTTTTGGGAATAAAGCGATTGCCCAAATGGGGGAATTTGGGATCATCTTCAAATGTACCGCGTAATTCCAGTTTATCGGTCATGCTCAAGGATGAGCTAGAAGTCATACTACTCTCATTCTGGGCTTTGTAGGTTGTCTCTAACTCACCTTTGAAACCAGCACGAGCCGCTCCGATTCGGGTGGCAAACCCAATACCTGCTTCTGCTTCCACATCCGAACCTACAAACAATTCACTCTTGGCACCACCGCCGGCCTCTTGGTTTCGCGTCCAATTAAACTCCACATCTTCCGTCATCGTTAATTCCACTGAAGTTGCACAGTTATAATCGTCGGCTAAGGTCAGGTTTTCACTCGGCACAGGGGGCGCACCTTCGATATAACCGAGCAAAGTGGGGGCAAATTGGGCATTGCCAATCCATTTTAATTCCAAGTTTTCGAGGGGTTTATCAGATAATAGATTGACACCGTTGAGAGTCGGAGCCGCAAACAACCGTCGCATCATCGCGGTTTTTTGCCCCGTCATTTGGTCTATGGTAATCGTGCTATATTCTGCACTCACCACAGAAGAGCCAATTCCTCCCCAGGGAGCATTACTTTCTTCAACGATAGTAGCGGTGGTGACAGTGCCATCATTAGCCCCAACGTAATCTAAGACTTTGTTGGTCGCAATACTATCTAAAGGCAAATAGATCGCCAAACCCGGCTCTTGACCCGCCAAACGTTTATACAGATCTGCCTTAATTTCTTCTGGGGTACGCACTCGATTCCACAAGCGAAATTCAGCCATTTGTCCATCAAAATAGCCATCAGATGCCCAGTTACTCCGTCCGATGTAATTAATCGTGCGGTTAAGGCTATTGGGAAGTTGACAACTACCCGATTGGATTAGCTGACCATTCTTGTAAACTTTCGTACTACCCGAAGGCTCTTGAGTGACAGCAATGTGTACCCATTTTCCGAGGTCTAGGAAACCAGCAACTTGTATATTCTGTTCAACAGTTCCCCGACGAACGGATAAACACAGTGTATTACTCGTGCCTGCATTGGTTAAGATAATGTTATCAGCATTCGCTCCATTCCCAAAATCAATAATTCTTGAGTAGCTTTTAAAGCTGTTGTAACGCACCCAGACTTCTAAGCTAAATCCTTGGGCGTAATTGATGTTCATTGCAGGTAACGAGACGTGACCCCCAACTCCATCAAATTTCATCACTAGATTACTAGGTTTGAGATAACTTAGTTCACCAATGGGAGCCGCACAAGCCCACCATATAGCATTAGTTAGCGTCCCGTTTTTACCATTACCCGAATTATCCCGAATTTCTGTTCCGGTGGCTTCATTCAGGGGATAGTAAGCCAATAAACCCGACTCATTACCACTAATCAAGGTTCGACTATTAGCTTCAATCTCCTCATCACTCAGAGCAAGACCCCAAATACGAACCTCTGCAAGTTTCCCAGATTGTTCACCTTGAGGCATGGGAGCGAGAGAGAGAGTTTGATCCGTAACATTGGTGGCTTCAAACACAGTTCCATAATTATTAGTCACTAGGTCTAAAACCTTGCCACCTTCGATCTTGTTCAAGGGAAAATAGGCAACTAAATTCAGTTCTTTACCACCGAGTCGCTGTCTCATATCCGCCTGAATTTCTACATCGGTACGAGCCTTGTTCCAGATGCGGAAATCCGACACCGTGCCATCGTAGCAATCGTTAGAAGTGACATATTTTCCTAAATGGCAGATCTCAACTTTGGTCAGAGGTTTTTTCATGCCAATCCCACTATGCCACAGTGTGCCATTGCGATAGATTTTCATTTCTCCCGTCGTGGCATTTTTGGTAAAAGCCCAGTGAACCCATATCCCTTTATACTCGGTGGTTTGGGCTGCTTTGGAGATTCGATCAAAAACCCCACTGCTATCCACTCCACAATCAAAGTAAATGACACCATCACTCCAGGGAAAATGGATGTTCAAAACTCTCTGATTACTAGCATCAGTAGCACAAATAATCACAGTCTGTTTCGGTAGGGAAGCTCCTCCTTTTGCCCAAAAACTGACCGTAATTTCATTGCCGATAGGGATACTTGTAGAAGGAAGTGCCACATAATCATTGACCCCATCAAACTTCATTACCCCATAGTCAATAGGTGAAGCTGGACAGAGATGATTGTTTCCGATCGCATAAACATCACTGGTGACTTTCAACGTTGCTCGTTTGATATCTTCAAGCTTTTGCTTAAATGTGGCATTATTGGGATCAATACTGAGATTGATCTGAGCATCTGCTAAGGCTTTAGTTATTGTATCACCGACTTCCTTGCCATCAATGTAGAAGCGGGTGGTATTTTTTTCACCCACAACGGTGAGATGATGCCAACCTGTGGATAATGACCCCATATTAAAGCCACAATCATAAAAGTATTGTTTGATGGGGTCATTGGTCAGGTAAATCCCTAACTTTTTGTCACGACTAACGACAATGTGCTGATCCGTATTTTGCCCTCGGATGAGAGTATTCCATTTTGCCGTTTCGGGTAAGGGGTAACAGAACCAAGCTTCAATACTCCAGTCTTGAGTAATAGACAGGGGTTGATTTAACTTAACCACGCTGTTGCTATTACTAAAATTCAAGCAGGGGCGTTGAGAATTAGGAATCCACTGTTCAAAAGCAGTATTCAGGCTGTCAGCAGTGGCATCATAGTTAGTGCGCCGCATCCGTCCTTGTTTGTCAAAGTAACTCAATTGCACATTGCCTTCGCAGGTTTCCAGGGCATTGAGTCCACTAGCGGGACGTACAAAGCCTAATAATGCTCCCTGTGTCACCAAACCTTTAGCATCTTTGGCAATTTGGGGCATGGTTTGGGGCGTTTGCTGAACTGTTCTCACAGCATTGAGAAAGTCATTGTTTAAGGTGTTGATCTCAGTCTGAATAGCAGTGACTAGAGCGATGACTTGTTGGAGACGAGTTTGCAGTGCGGTTTTTTGTGCCGTGAGGTCAGTGGTAGGGGTTTGTAGGAGTTTGAGTTCATTTTGCAACTGAGTTAATTTTTCTTGCGCTCGTTGTAACTCAAGGGTTTTATTGTTTAATGCCTGTTGAGCATTGGCAATATTATCATTGCTGACTCGACCGAGACTGACAATTTTCCACTCTTGCCGCCATGAGTAATAAGCTGGCCAAGTTACAATACGGTAGTCGTAACTACCATTGGAAAAGTCAGCAACTAGATTATTGTTTTCCCGACTCCGCATACTCCAGTAACCCTCAGCATTTTTCACCAACTTCCAATGGTAAATAGAAGAGTTAGGATCGGCATTGAGATCCCCTTTGATGGGTTGCTCTTGCGGTGGAACTTGGAGCAAACGATTCTCGTAGGAACTCACAATACGATAATAACCGGAGTCCACTGCTTGAAATTTAAAATCAATCGCTTGGGTCGTGATTTTGTCACTAGCGCGTAGTATTTTTGTGTCACGATCTAAAAAGACTGTCCACAGTTCATTCCAGTCTCGCACGATGATTTTACACCAGTAGTTAAACAAGTTGTTAACTTCGGTTTGGTAGTTGGTCTGGCATTGAGTCAGTTGAGTTTGTAAACTACTGATGAGAGTTTGTTGGTTACTAATTTCTGTTTGTTTCGCAGTGATTAATTGGGGTAGTTGGGTAGCTGCAATTTGTTCTTGAGCGATAATCGCGGCAAGTTTGCTTTCTAAATCCCGTTTTTCGACCAGTAAACTTCCTTCTTGTTGCTCTTTGACTTCTAATAGGGTTACTTTCCCTTCTAAGGATGATTGATTATCCGCCAAAGTTGTCAAGCTAACCGTATCGATGTATCGGGCTTCGGTAATCACATCAGATATTAACTGAATTGTTTGTTTGCGAATATCTAAATTTCTCCAAGAACCCTTAATATTACCAATGCCAAAAGACCGAACTAAAGACACACCATCAGGAACAACAAAACGACATTTTGCCTGATACCATCCGCCACCGATATCGATAATTTCAGTATCACCAGGCGTAATATTAATCCAGTCTAAAGAACTGCGATTATTTTTGCCTTTGTAGATGATGTCAAAGATCTTGCCATTGAGTCCATCCACATTATTTGGGTTGACCGTAGGATTAACTTTAAACTCAAATTCTTCCGAGTATGTGGCACCTTCAGAGACAGCAAACAGTTCTTCATTTTCGTATTTAATCGCGGGAGTTGTTGTACCCGGTATGTTACGGGATAGGGAAACCGCACTGACATAAGCACCGCCATAAACAACGCCATCATTGTTATTCACAGAAAAATCCAGAACTTGACGCTCTTTCCCTTCTTCAACCACAGCACCTAAGCGCCAGTAACCCATTAAACCGACTTCTTTACCCGTCATTTGCAGGTACATAGAATCTTTGATCTGTGTTTCTGTACGAGCGACTTTCCAAATCCGAGCATCGGCGATTTGACCTTTAAAACAAGCATTGCCAGCACTATCTAAACAACCAATATACAAAGGTGTTTTATCTACAATAAGAGTGCCACCTGTGGCTCCTTGGGTAATCAGTTTGCCATTGATATAGGTTTTAGCAGTAGTACCATCGTTGGTAATGGCAATGTGATTCCACTGATTCCAAGTAATTCCACCATTTGGTGTATCAGGGGCTCCACCATTGTCTGATGCTGAAGTATGGAAACGATGGTGAATGAATCCATAACTGTTTAACCAGATATTAAAATTACGACCGGGTTTACCGATGATTCCTTGCCAGTCAGCAACGGGATTGTCTGGTTTAATCCAAACTTCTACAGTGTAGGTGGTAATGTGCAAATTAGGATTATCTACTACAGTCACATAATCATTCACTCCATCAAACACCAAACCTCGCCGTTTTTGGGATTCCATTTTCAGGTTAACGGCGGTTCCCGTTTGCCATTTAATATCTTCGAGACTGAAGGTTTTATCGTCAATTTTCTTAACAGTGTAGGTTCCGTTATAATCGCGGGTATCGACAACTTGTACCGCTTCCCCAGTATTTAACCCGTGATTAATGGCGGTAATTCTTAATTTCCCGGTACTGGTAATTTCACAACCCGTAACTGCACCATTAAAGATTAACCCGGTTTGTTCTTCGGGTATAACTTCCCAGTTCCCTAATACCGGACTAGGAGGAGTTACTTCAAAGGTATTATTATCAATTTTGGTGATACCTTGCTGGAAACTATTGTAATTTCGAGTTCCACTAATTTTAACTTGGTTAATTTTTGTGGGATCGAGATTAGTCACCGTTGAGGAAACGATATTGACTCCATCTTCTTCTCCCTGTTCCAAACGAGTAATTTGTCCCTGGGGAGGGGGTGTGGTTGTGCCAATAATTTTGACGTTATCTAAGGTGTTTAAGGGTAATAACACTTGACGAGCAGTATTACGCCAAATTTTTTCGGTTGCGGTAGGAGCAATTTGTGATAATGTTCCATCAGCCGCCACCGCAAAACTGAAAGCCGCCACATTACCCGTATTGGTGGGAATGGCTAACATGACTTTGGTACTATCGCGTAATAGTTGCATTCCGTCGTCGGTTTGCTGTTCCCGTTGTACGTCGTATTTCGTAGCACTTAAACCGTTAACAACAGTCAGATTTCCTAACTCTAAAGTGCGTTTAATAATCCCTGGAAGGCTACGAGGAATTAGATTATCATTTGATTCTTCAAAAATGGTATAATCTTGAACATCAAACAGCCCTTCTTCTGACATTAACAGGGTTGTCAGTTCGACTTTCTTAGTTTGGCTGTTGTAGGCAAAAATATGCCAACGATAAACATCATTTTCGAGGGTGGGAACTAAAACGACCGAAAACCACCCGCTTTGCAGGTTATTGATTAAACTTAATTCCGTGGTGGATTCGTAGAAAAAGTTACCGTTGATATCGCGGAAGTCTAGGGTGTCTATATTCGTGAGTCCACTAGCCCCCTTCTTCATGTTTTTACTAGCTTCGTGCTTCTGGCGACTGCGCTTAAACCGCACTTCTAGTTTACGATTGAGCTTATTGGTCATGCCATCTAACACAAATCGGTCTACCAGAAGGGTATTGGTTTTCGATTGACGAAACACATAAACGTGACCCAAAGCCGAGATCAGTTGTACCGGAGCAACGGCAGTTTGGTCAAAGGTTTTGTAGCGAGAACGTAAAACAAAACTACTAGAATTAGCCATATCGGTCAATTCTGCGGTTTCTTGGTCGATGACTGACTGGTCATCGGTTTCATTGGGAAATTCTAATTCTTGCCAATTTTCCCAACCTGTTCTTTGCTCAGGGGGTGTGTTCAGGTAACTATCTTCAAAGCCGTCTTGTTTGACGCTGTACCAAATTTTGCCATCACTGTCGGTCGCAACAATGACGACTTTACCTTCATGGGCAATGGTATTAATATGTTGAAGCTTTTCTTTGGTTAGGTACATATCCGGGTTACTGGTGATGAAAAAATTTTCATTGCTCTATTCAATACAAAAAAAGTCTTCTTTTGTTGTTTTTTTAATATTTATTTACTCAGTTTATATTTATTTAGTTATACAAACAAAAAACAATTTTTATTAATTTTTTAAACTTAAAATAACAAATCTTAACAACACAGAAACAGGCTATAAAATCCATACTTTATCCTTAATTGAGAACATTTTAGCACAAAACAGGCTACAATCAACAACAAAGAGGGAACAATTAATAAATAAAAAGCTACAATTTAACAAATTTTGAGGTCATTTCTGATTGAGTCCCATGAATGACCTCATATAACAACAAGGATTCATTCATCAGGCTGTTTGAAATATAAATTTTTATAACAGGATTAAAAGCTTTTAACCGAGTCAGTCTAGATTTATAAATTAATTAATATTTAGGAGGGTTAATAATGGATACTTATGTTACTGTTTATCAAGATGCTGGCTATGAAGGAGTTAGCCAAGAACTTAGCGAAGGCAGTTATAATATCGATGATTTGGAATTGGGTAATGATCAGTTAAGTTCATTAAAGATTCCTGCGGGATTTCAAGTCACTCTCTATGAACACGCCAATTTTGAGGGTCGAAGCATCACTTTTACTGAAGATACCCCCTGGGTTGGTGATGATTTTAATGATATTACCTCTGGTATTGTCGTTGAGCGCATCGGCTAATTCGTCCTTTTAATTTTAGAGTGCGATCGCTAATATCTGTATCTTCCGTACTCAATTGAAAACTCCTATCAGTACGGAAGTACCCGGATTGTTAATTTCCCGGTTCGTTGATTATTTGGGTGTTGCTGACGGGTTGGGAGTTGGAGTCGGAGTTTGTTGAGGAACTTCAGGCGGTTCTGGGGGAAGTTTCCACTCCTCCAGGGAACGATTCATCGCCGATAAAATCTCATCAGAAATGACTAAAACTGTCATATCTTTTGTTGTAGGTTGAGGGGAGTTAATTTGAGCATATAAAGACTTTCCTTGAAAATCTTTTTTTCCTAATCGTAATTGATAAGTTGTATTATTCTTGAGTTTGATATCTATTTTATCTGTTACCGTATCTAACCCATAATCCTTAATTTTATCGGGTGAAACCGTTAACTTTTGAATTCCCGAATTAGGGTCAGAGGGGATACTTTGATTTTTTAATAATTCCATTAAGAGATAATCTACTGAAGCAGGGTTTGCTAAAAATTGTGTTGGGGTTGTAATTTTCCAAGGGGATTTTTTTAACTCATCGGCATTCGTAACTCGTTCCACAGTAATGATTTGTTGAGGAGTTGTCACCGTAAAAGATTGAATTTCATCCTGACCAAAGGAAAATATTTTTTGTTGTTTGGCTTGAATTTCTTCCTGCTGTGTTTTTCCTCGAATTTCAAACACATAAACAAACCCTGCTAAACCTAGGGCTAAAGTCATTAAAATTAAAGTTGAACGTTGAAATTTCATAACCAATTCAGCATTAAACTACTTTTCAACCAGAAACCGGGTTTCTCGCGTTAGTATAGAAACCCGGTTTCTACACCTAGATTTACCGTCTTCTCCACCATAAAAACACCGCCATTCCAAATCCAAATAAGGGGAGAACAACTAACCCTAACCAACTGAGAGTTTGTCCTAAAGTTGGGGTTATGGCAAGGCGACGACTGGTGGGTAATTTGGGACGAATGGATAACGTTTCTTGGTCAGACTTGCTTAACCAACTCACTGAATTTAGAAACACATCGCCATTCAATTGTTGACCAAACCATCCATTTGTTGCAAATTGTGAATTTCCAAACACCACTAACCGGGCTTCAGGTTTTTCCTCAGAAGGTTGGGGCGTTGGTGTTGGACTCGGTGATGGTTTATTCGCCGCATCCTCCGCTTTTTTTGGGGTACGACTTAAGGCCACCCCCAGAGATAAAGGGCCTTGTCGGTCAACTCCGGGGTTAAGCTGAAGTTCAGGACTCTTCAGGTCACTTTCAGCCCAAGTTTGATCATTTGTCCAAATTAACGGACTTTCCGTAATTCCATCAATGGTGCGACTTTCAACGGGACTAGCGTAGGGATAAATCGAAATACCATTACCAAAATCTTGCGTAATCGGATGTTGACCATATTCTCGCACAATCGGAACCGTAGGCCCTAACCCCACTAAACGCCCACTTCCTGACCCATCAATGGCTAGGCGAGTATCAACTTTAATTCCCCATTTTTCTAATAGATCATCTAAACCATGATTGGTTTGTGGGTCTAACATTAATAAAATAGAGCCACCTTGGTCTAAATAAGCTTCTAATGCTTTAACTTCCCCTTCAAATAATTTTCGTTGAGGACTAGCAATAATAATCACATCTGCATCCGTTGGAACTCCTGTTTTTTCAGCTAAATTTATCGGTTCTGCTATAAAATTCTTTTCTTTTAAACTATTTAAAGCCTCTGATAATCCTCCTTGTCCTTCGGTTAAAGGTCGTTCTCCATGACCTTGTAGAAAATAAACTTTAGGAGTGCGGTTACTCACTAATTGTTCAAGATTATTCGTTAGTTTTATTTCTGTTAACGGTTCTAACGCTTCTTTTCTGACTCGTTGGCGTTTTTCACCCGATTCTAAATAAATTTCTCCAAATTCTTGTACCCCAAATTGTTGAGCCAGACCCGGTTTAGCTTGGGGGTCTACAAATTCATATTGAAAATTTTTGCCCCCAATGCGTTCATAACTGACTAATAATTCTTGGGTTTGAGGATTTTCCCCTCGGTCAAAAACCCAAACTTTCACAGGTTGTTTAAAGCTTTTTACTAAAGTTTGGGTTTGGGGAGATAACGTAAATTGTTGATTTTCCGTTAAATCAATTCGTAGGTTATTTCTAATGGCAATAAAATTAATCAGTCCTAAAATAATCAAGACAGAAATTGTAGAAGCTAAAGCATTTGTTCCGGCTTGGGTAGAACGGCGACTCCAATAAGGTGTTTGAGATTTATCCTGGGGTTTAAAATAAGCTTGGAACAAAAACCATAAGCCTAAAAATACCACTCCGGTAATGATTAAAATTAAGGAAATTGGTTCCCAACTTCCCATCACCACACCCGCCGATATGCCCATTACCATTAAACACGGCCCAAGCCAAAATAGGAATAAAATCAGTTTACTATTGATTTTAAATTGTTTTTTTTTCATAACTTAATCAAGAGTCAGGATAAAAAAGTTTGATAGATTTAGATTCCGAACTGAGTCAGTTATTAACTTCGTTGGAAGCGTAACGCATCAATAGATTGGGCTGTCAGAAATATTCCGACAATAATATAACTAGCTAATAGAATAATGCTACTACTATCAACAATTCCTCGAATAAAGTTAGTATAACTGGAAATCAAAGACAAATGTTTTAACCCTTCTCCCAAAATTCCCCCTACACTGCTTCCAATTAAGTCTATAACCCATAAGAATAAAATCAGGGCAAAGGTAAATACAGCCGATAAAATTGTGCTATCCGTTAAAGAAGAAATAAACATTCCCAAGGATAAAACCCCCGCCGCAAATAAAATTAACCCTAGATGAGCCAAAAGAAATACCTGTGGCGCAAGAGGCGGGTTAGAAGCACTTAACGCTAACGCTTCTAATCCCATCAATGGTAAAATCATCGTGAAATAAAAGGTCAGTACCCCCAATAATTTTCCGGTTGCTACTACCCAATTTGTTAGGGGAGAAGTAGCTAATAGTTCTAAGGTTCCCCGTTTGCGTTCTTCCGCATATAATCCCATTGATAACATCGGTAATACAAATAAAGATAACGTTCCAATTAACCTCAAATAGACTTGTAAAAATTCATAAGGTAAATCAATTGGTGGGTCAGTCATTCCCATTTGATCTCGATAAGCAACCTGTTGAATTAACCCATCTGGCCCCAATAAAATCGCAATAAAAAAGTAACCCGTAATCAGCCAAAAAACTCCTGCAATAGCATAGGCTAAGGGAGAGGCAAAATACCCCTGTAACTCTTTCCGATAAATTGCCAGAATATTGTTCAGCATCACTAACATAATTATTACTTATCCGAGTCAGATGTTAAATTTTCGGGTTGAGAGTCAGTATCTTCTCGTCTTTCAGATTCCTGATTTTCCGGTTCTGAAGCCAGGTCTTCCTCTGTTTCTGTATCCGTTATCATATCTGAGTTTGTGTCAGTTATAAACTCAGTTTTTTCAGGAGGATTTTGGGTTGTTAACTCTAAAAATACATCTTCTAAAGTGGCGCGGGTTCGTCGCAGTTCATACACTTTTAAATCTAAGGCGCATAAAGCTGCAAGAATTTCAGGCGCAGGTTCTTGATCCAGTTCACAACTCAACCTTAACTGCTCTCGATTGCTTCCTTCTGAAATTTTGAGTTGCTCAACAACTTTCACCCCGGATATCTGGTTTAAGGTAACTAATTTTTCAGCAGTAATTTCCCCCTCAACTTCTACTTCATATCCTGACCCCCCAGTTAACTGTTCCATCAGGGTTTCTGGTGTTCCCGTTGCCACAATTTGACCTCGATTAATAATGGCAACTTGGCTACAAGTCATACTCACTTCCGGTAAAATATGAGTTGATAAAACAATCGTATGACTTCCCGCTAAACTTTTAATTAAATTCCGAACTTCAATAATTTGCCGAGGATCTAGTCCTACCGTGGGTTCATCTAATACAATCACAGGCGGATCATGAACAATAGCTTGAGCAATTCCAACCCGTTGTCGATAGCCTTTTGATAATTTCCGAATTAAAGATTTTCGTCGTTCTAATAATCCACATTTTGCCATCGCCGTTTCTACATTGGTTTTGCGATCACCAGCGACAACTCGTTTAATCTGTGCAACAAAATGCAAATATCCTTCAACCGTCATATCAGGATATAAGGGCGGATTTTCCGGTAAATACCCAATCCGTTGTCGCACATCCATTGATTGTTCGTGGACATCAAACCCAGCAATTCTCGCCGTTCCACTCGTTGCGGGAAGATAGGCTGATAAAATTCGCAGGGTGGTTGTTTTACCCGCCCCATTAGGCCCTAAAAATCCCAAAATTGCCCCAGGCTCCACCGCAAAGGAAACATCCCGCAGCGCCACAGTAGAACCATAGGTTTTACACAACTTCTCGACTTCAATCATGCTGACCGATAGAGCAACGTTTCTTACTTTAGCTTGAAATGGGCATCCTCAGACACAGACCTAAATCCTTCAGGACTGACGCAACTCCTAACAGCACTCTCTAAAAGATTCAACGGCTCTATCCTCAAGTCATATCTATATATATAAGAACTTTTAACGGATCAATCTGAACTGTCATCCAAGCTGTATCAGTGTTTGAGGTACATATAAACCAAATTCATATTAGTTACTCTAATCGATAATTATAACAAATATAAAAAAATCTCCCAAAGGGTTGACACAGCCGAAAAAGGCTGCTAGATTAATAAGAGTGTCGAAAAACAAAGACGGCACGCCGAACCTGGACAACTAAAGAGTTTGAAAGCCAAGTTAGCACATTCTATAATCTCGTCTTTAAGAATTTCTTCTTAATCGGGGAGTTTAACACAAACTTTCTGAAAAAGCAAAAAATTCTAAAACTTTGAGAAACAAGTTTTAGAGCCAAAAAAACAGATTCTTCAAAATGGAGAGT
>NZ_JACJSC010000054.1 GCF_014697575.1 Planktothrix sp. FACHB-1365
CGACTATTTGAATCAGTTGAGCAGTTAGAAGAGTTGTTACATAAATTATTAAATGAAGGAGAGCTAATCATTAATTGGTCTCGTAAAATTAAAAATAAGGGCAATGCTGTTTATTAAATCAAGCTGCGTAGCAGCTTAGCGATCGCGCGGACAAGACATAAATTCCTCCTTGATGGGTCTGTGGAACAGGCATCTTGCCTGTTCATTAGGGTTTCAGGTGTTGCAGGAATATCTGTCAATGTGAACCCTTCACTTCGTTTGAGAGCCAGCGTAGGGAAGAATTTTTACTATCCCTCCAGACCCCACAGAGATCCTTCACTTCGTTCAGGATGACAGCTATCAGACCTTGTTCTGGATGAAAATTATCGATTGGTGTCAGTCCTGTTCCTGACATCCTAATGAACAACAGGCAAGATGCCTGTTCCACGGAGTTGCTGTTTATAATCGGGTGTAGTTTAGGAAATTATGCAGGGTTTTCACCTCACTTGAGAATCTAGGGTTTCAAACTGACTATCAGAAGGGCGATCGCTCGTTTTACGCTTTTTAGTGAAATTTGTTATAAAAATTCATATCTGGGGTGTTGACTGTTGACTGTTAACAGACAACCGCCAACTGACAACAAATTTTCCAATTTTGCATAAAACTGAACCCCGAAACGCCATAGATAGAATGAAAGCGAATCAGAAGTTAGTACCCGAACATGAACTTCCAGCAGAGGAATGAGGAAGATGAACGGTTAAAAAGCCTAGCATTGGAAGCTCAAACCTATCCGGTTTCGAGTCCCCAACGAAAGCAAACTTTAACCCGTTTATTAATAGAAATTCAAGCATCTGGTCGGTTGTCTCGTCCCCGTCGTGGGGAATTTTTACCAGGGATTTATGAAGAAATCTATGCGATCGCATTACAACGACTTTGGCTTGATGTTTGTACCCATATTGATAAATATGATTCCACCAGAGCACCTGTGATTCGATGGGTTAACTTTTTATTAGAAACCCGTTGGATCAATCAAGCTATTCGAGAAGTGTTCGGAGAAAATCAACGAATTGTACAACACCTTGAGGAAAATCAACTTAACTTAACACCCGTAGAATCTGAACAATGTTTATCTGAATTAGTTTTAGAATATATTGAATCAGATCCTCAACAACAATTTAAAAATCACTGTGTTCGGGGTCATCCATCCGCTAATTTTAAAACTCTCGTTAAACGACGATTAGCCGGACAAAGCTGGGAAGATATTTCTGAAGAATTAGGGTTAAAAATACCAACCCTATCTAGTTTTTACAAACGAGCTATTCAAAAGTTTGCTGTTGAAATTAAACAGAATGTAGAAAACTAATCCCTTAATCGTTCAACCCTATTCACCCTAAAATTATAACTTATGAATTCTCCCTTAACAATTCCCTTAACTCTTAAAGACCGTGATCTTGCTCAACGCTTTAAAAATCAGCAACCCAACCCTCAAAAAGCTGACCAAGTATATTCTCAAACCTTAGCGGTTTTAGCGGTAGATTATTACTGTCAATGGCTAGGAATCGAAACTGATTTAGATTCCGATGACAGTTGGAATC
The DNA here is from genome assembly GCF_014697575.1 of Planktothrix sp. FACHB-1365. Classification (GTDB taxonomy): domain Bacteria; phylum Cyanobacteriota; class Cyanobacteriia; order Cyanobacteriales; family Microcoleaceae; genus Planktothrix. Next base: position 1,575 of record NZ_JACJSC010000054.1, read on the forward strand.
CGATTGTTAAACTTTTATCTAATTCTGCCGATTTAACTCTAAAAAACATCGGAAAAATAGAATGTTTACCCCTATTACCCGGAAATAACCGTGTTAAAGTTCCTGTAGAAGCCTTAGCCGATAGAATCGGATATATTGTTGTGCAACTCAGCGATGATTTTCGACAAGGGAATTTATTAGGATTTGTACCTTCTGTTTCCTCTGGAGAGTTGAAAATAGAAGAATTGCGATCGCTTTTAGAATGGATTAATTATTTAGAGACTTTTAAGGAAAAACCAATTTTAACCCAGTGGTTAAAAGGTATCTTTACTGCGAGTTGGGAAGGGGTAGAAATGATAGAATCGATGTTAGAGTCTATCCCACAAAAACCCGCTTTTAACTTCAGAAGTCATTTAACTCATTTATCCTCTTCTCCTGGGATAAAACGTGGTAAATTATTCAATTTAGAACGCAATGGGGAAGAAGTTGCTTTATTTATTAAATTAAATCCCGTAACTTCATCAGAAATTGATATTTCTGTTCAATTATCTTCCTTTGAACAACTCAATTTACCTCAAGATTTACAAATGATGGTTCTCGATGAAACAGGAAAAACCGTTATGCAATCTGAAGCCAGAGGAAGCGAAAACTTACAATTTAATTTTAGAGGAGAACAAGGAGAAGCATTTAGTGTTAAGATTGTTTTAGGAGAGGTGAGTATTATCCAAGATTTTGTGGTTTAATAGAAATGGGTTTCGGGTTTTAAGGTTTAGGTAGATGGAGGAAGTTAAAAGTTATCGTGATTTAAGGGTTTGGAATCGAGCCATGGATTTAGTAATAGAGTGTTATCGCTATTATGGCTAAAATTGCTATTTTCAAGTTGAAGGGAGATTGGGATATTCAGGGTTTTGAAGTTACCCTGGAAATCAGGGAAAATACGGGTCATCTCGTTTTAGAAAAACAAGGTTATCTTCCCCCCAATTCTGAATTATTCCAACAGTTACAAAACCATTGGAATGAAAAATATCGCAGTTTAGGTTCCCCGGCTAGAATTAAACCCCAAAGTATTATTCTCCAAGGTTCAATTCATCAACGAATTAAAGCTTGTAAAACTTCTGCGGATGAATTGCGATCGCATCTCAAAACTTGGCTTGATTGTGACACATTTCGTCCCTTAGATCAACGACTTCGAGAAGAATGTCAACGAAATGAAGAAATTCGGGTATTAATTCGCACTTCAGATCTGACGTTAAAAAAACTACCCTTACATTTGTGGGATTTTTTTGAAAGTTATTCCAATGCTGAATTAGCGATTAGTCCCTTAGAATTAGAACCCCTGGCTGGAAATCAAATATTTCGCCCTGGCTCTCGATTGAAGATTTTAGCCATTTTAGGTCATCAAGACGGAATTAATATAGAAGCTGATTTAAAACTTTTGCAAAGTTTACCCCAGACAGAAGTTACATTTTTAGCCGAACCGAAAAAACATGAAATAAATGATCAACTGTGGGGACAAGCTTGGGATATTATCTTTTTTGCCGGACATAGTGGAACCGAAGGAGAAACCGGACGAATTTATATTAATCCGCAAGACAGTATCCCAATTGAAGAGTTATGGTATGGCTTAAAAAAAGCTGTTCAACGAGGATTAAAACTAGCGATTTTTAATTCCTGTGATGGCTTGGGATTAGCTGAAAAACTCGACGATTTGAATATTCCCCAAATGATTGTTATGCGGGAATTAGTGCCAGATTTAGTTGCCCAAGCTTTTTTGAAGTATTTCCTCCTGGCAATGACCAAAGGAGAATCCTTATATTGTGCAGTTCGAGAAGCACGGCAACGGTTACAGGATGAGTTTGAAGACAAGTTTCCCTGTGCAAGTTGGTTGCCTGTCATTTATCAGCATCCCGCCTATTTTCCTGAACTTTTCCAATATCCCCTTCAAAAGCAATTTTCTTTTTCAAAACAGGCAAAAGTCGCTTTACTTTTATTAACTTTAGGAGGGTTTAGTTGGTTTATGGTTAGACCGCCACTTGCTAAAACCTTACATAATCAATGGTGGGATTTTTATCAATCTGGTCAATTATCCTTAGTACAAATGACGCTCAAATTCGCTTTAATTTTAGAGCCTAATAATCGCGCCACCTGTTATACTTTAGGAAAGCTTTGTGAGTCGGTTCAAGACCTAGAATGTGCTCGAAAACACTTTCAATTTGCTGCCCAGGAAGGTTTGCCTGCTGCCTATAGTGATTTAGCTCGATTGATGATAGTTAAAGACTATGATTATAATCAAAGTGCTCATTTAAGTCAGTTAGGACTTAAATGGGTTGACGATGAGGATCAACAGGTGCGTTATTCCTTGTTAAAAAATCTAGGTTGGGCGCGGTGGAAACAGGGGCGCGATAGTGAAGCTTTAAACATTTTAGAAACCGCTAAGAAACTGAACCCTCAGCGCGCTGCCGCCTATTGTTTGATAGCCCAGGTTAAAGATGAACGGGGAGACAGGTTAGGAGCTTTGCCGTTTTGGAAAAGCTGTTTAAACTTAGCTCAACCGGATCTCCCTGATGATGACTCCTGGGTTGGGTTAGCTCAAAAACGGTTAGAAACTAACCAACCTCTCCTTAGTGAGGGCATGGAATAATTCGACCGTCTGTATCTTTACATTGGGAGGTTTGAGAGGCGTTATTCTTTTGAGAAGAGGTTTGAGCGATCGCCAAAGAATGCTGCATGAACAAGATGGATGTCAGCAACAAGACGGTTACAGGTTTCCATTGCATAAACTCGGATCTCCTAATCTGAGTGAGGAAAAGCGAGTAGGCCTACTGCATTTGGATAATTCTTATATTTGTTAATCCGATTGAGTTGAAGAAATTATGCACAACAAAGTTGACATATAGATCAACTTAAAGCCAATGGTTTAAAACTAACCTTTTGTGATCAAAGAAAATAGTAAAATAATCAGGTAGATAGGTATTCCTAAGATCAAAACAATAATTAGCAAGGATAAGCTCAAATTAAAAATAATCATGAGAATCCCTAAACAAAACCCCATAATTTGACCGATTAAAGCCAGAAAAGTTGATAATAAATCAATTTCTCGTTTGAGGAGACGAGACAATAAAGGAGAGATTATATCCGAAAGAATCCGCACAGGAATATAGGCAAGAAATATAGGCAAGCGAATGATATAAAAAATCACCTTGAGGACAGCCACTATAATTCTGAAGCCATCCAAAACTAAATTTTTAGGAAATTTTAAGCGCCATTTTAAGCGCAAGTATAGAAAAACACAAACTTTAATTAAGGAAACCAGAGAAACTGCCACAATAAGTTTTGGTTCTAAGTAATATAAAGCAGGTTTTCTGTGCCAAGCTCGATAAAATTTAGGATAACTTACATGATCTGCACAGTACCAGAGCAAATCAGAAAGTTGTTCAAATTTATAAGAAGATTCACTATAAATTTCTACAACACTAGGATAAAATACAGTAAAAATAACTCTTTCAAATTGTGTTCCTTTCAGTGTTGACTTAAAGATTTTTATAATTTGACGGATATCCTGATCACTATGATATTTGATTAAATCAATTAAAACTTCTACGGTTTGAGGTAGACCAGGCATCACTTCTCCTAATGTTTTCGCAGCCCAAATTCGTTGTTGAGGATTCGGATTAGTTTGCATAAATTCAATTAGAGTGTCTTTTAAATATTTTCTTTTGATCGGATCTTGGATTTCTGAAATTCGTTTAGCCAAGGAGAGAAAATAATCGCTAGCATCCGTACTATAATAATCCTTCTCAATTGTATAGTGAAGATTTATTAACGTATCTAATGCTGTTATATTCCCAGGATCGATTGACAATATAGTTTTAGCAGTTTTCAAGCGAAATACTTCATCAGGACTTTTCAGTAATGGAGTTAAGATGGGTAATAGATTGGAATTTTGATCGGCTATCTCACCTATTTTTTCCATAGAAAAAGCAGTTAACCAATGTTGAAATTGTAAATCTTCAATTTTATGATCTGAGAAATAATAACTGTAATTTTTATGGTTTATTTTTAGGCAATTTAATTCATTAAAGATATACGCTAATCCGATATTCATAATGTCGATTAAAGTTTGCAAAGCCATTGGATGATTAGGACATATTTTTCCTAGACTGTGAGCCGCATATAAGCGAAATCGCTGTGATTCAAAAGTGGGTTGAGTAAATGGGGTTAAAATTAATTCAAGCAAAGTTTGTACCGCTTTAGGATGTTGGGGGGAAACTTGACCTAAAGCTTCAGCAAAATTGATTTTCCATAACCCATCCGACCAACATAACAAGTCCTTATCGAATAAAGTGGTTTGCTCAATATCCTCTAAATCAATGGTAATTTTATCGATGCGATCGCTTAACACTTGAATTAAATCTGGATGATCTGAATCTGTAGCAATTTTGAGGATTAAATCAAGTAACCTCCGCATAGTTTCACCATTTTTAGTGGTTGCGATACATTCACTAATTTTCTTAAAAAGCTGAGGGTTATCTTGACCGAAATATTCTAAAACTTTAATCGCTTTTTGACCAATATCATCTGCATAAAAATAATTAATTAAAGGATGATTAAGTTGAATTAAATCCGTTAATGTTGTAATCGCTTCAGGGAGTTTAGGATTAACTTTAAATAAATTAATAGCTGCACATAACCGAATATATTGATGTTGATCTTGAGTTGTATTCAATAAGACTTTGAGTTTATCTACTACTTTGGAAATACTCACTGAGCCTAAATGAGCTTCAAAAATTTTATAAATTTCCACATCATAATAATTAGAATAATCATAGACATGATAGAGATTTTCCACTAACTTATCAAATCCTGTTAATAAATCATGTTCTTTTTCGGCGATAATAGCTAGTGTTAAAGCTTCTTGATCCCGAATGTAATTTGATGTATTTTTATTATTAATTAATTCTTTTAAATATTCAATTGCATCTTGATTCCCTTTAGCGATAGACCATAGCTGCTCAAAGGCATAATATCGAATTTGGGGATCAGTTTGGATTAATTTTAAGTAAATATTAATGCTAGTTTGTTTTTCAATCCCAAGGGTTTGAAGTGCATAAGCTATATTGAATAACGTCCAAATATAATCAGGAGGCACTTTCTGACTTAGCTCTAGCAAAAATTCTTTAGCTGTTTTTCCATCTGTTTTTAATAAAGCCTCATAAGCTCTGTCTCCAATCGGCCGTTTATAGACAACCCAACAATCTTGATCCGGGTTATAATCAATTAAACTAATGGGAATGACTTTTTTTAAGATAGCTTTGGCAAGTTTTTCATTACATTGTTTGAATTCTGCTAAACTAACCACAGCAATAAATCTAGCTTTTAGCTGATAAAAATTATCACATCGATCCTCAAAACTTAATAAGGCTTCTAAAAAATTTTCCTTAATCCAATCAGGAACATCTTTACGCCCTAACCATAATAATATAACTTCTTGCCATTGAGGTTCAAATATACGGTAAATTCCATAGGCAGGATCAAGGTTTAAAACGTGATCATGATTTAAAAAATATTTCCAATCTTTGTTAGAAATTGCTTGGGCTGCAAAGTATTCATGAAAAGTCGGATGGGAGAACGCATAAACAGGTTCCTGAGAACTGAATTCATTAGATCCAACTGGGTTCAGCCATCCCAACTTCAAAGCAAGCGGTAAATCTCCAGCAAGGGTTGACCAAGCCATCAAATGGGAAATACGAAAGGGAGAAACAGACTGGTTCCAACCCATTTTTTCCAACATTTTAAAAAGTCTTTTATTTTTTTCCGGTGATCTTCGGTTAACAATTTCAATCCAAGGTCGAGATAAGAAAGGAATTGTTTTATCAAAAGTTTGTTGAGCCAGTTTAGCCAATTTTCTATTTAACAACTGAATTTTACTCGATGTCAGGGGAAAAGATTGATATTTCCATTGATAGATAGCTTCAACAAATTGGCTATAAAGTTCTGATTTTGTTTCTGGTAGAATTCCCTTTTGCTCCCAAACTAAGCAGAGTAACGAAAGCTGTAAAGGATTTTGAGCGAGGTCTTTAATTCGATTGAATCCGGGTTCATCTAAAGCAAAACGTAAGGCAAAACCTTTTTCTTTTTGGCTTGCGAACCAACGTAAAATAAAAGATTTAACCTGATCGTAAGGTTGATCATAGCTTAATTCAAGATGGCGATAAATATCAAAATTTTGTAGGGATGTTTTATTGGCTGCCCAAATATTGAAACGACAAGTGAGTATAATCCTAGCTTGTGAAATCCAAGAAGAATTTAAAATTTGTTGATAAATTTCCCCTAAAGAGTTTCCTGAATAAGCTGGAGTTTCATCGGCTCCATCTAATAAAAGCCAAACTCTTTTTTCTCGAAATAGGTGTTCTAAGTTTTCAGCCGTTATCTCATCAGAACTTTTTGTAAGATCTTTAACTCGTTCTAGCCAAGTTTTTTTGAGATATTTTTCCAAATTTTGTTTTGCATTTAAGTCGGCTAAAGAAATCCAGATTACTAAAGATGAGTTTAGCTGAAGATCCCAGGTGATTGAGTTTGCAATTCGTTGTAAGAGTAAAGTTTTTCCAACTCCAGGTTCTCCAATAATCGCAATTTTAGAACCTTTACTTTTAGGGGTTTTTCCTTGTTTGATCACTTGCTTTAAAAAATGAAAATATTGAAGTTTTTGGGTAATTATATATTCTGAAAGCGAATATTTTTGCTGATTTTCATCAGTTTTAAGTTGTTCAAACAATCCCAAAGTAGGTTCAATATAAATATCTTCTACTTCCCATCCTTTATAACTGCGATTTTTTGATTCGCTCTTAGCGTCCGTTTCAACTTCTACATTTGCAGGGAGAGGTAAAGTTCCTTGAACAAACATATTAACTTTTAGTCGTTTCAGCGCATCTAAAACTAACATTGTACAGCAGCAACTTTCCCAAGTTGGAGTGACATTCAAATTGTTTAATAAGTCTTGCCAATTTAGACAAGGATCAATAGGATTTTGGCAGATAATTGGTAGCCAACTGGCATAGGGATAATCATTTTCTAAATCTTCTAAACTTTTTCTTGCCAACTTAACAGAAGTATAGAGGGATTCTTGATTGTGAGCAAAATGAACTAGAAAATTTTCTAAAAATTTGTGTGCTACTGGATCGGGAATTGGCTTTCGCATCACAATAACCTGAGGAATTTGTAGGTCTGCGAGTCCTTGAGCTAAACCTAAACCGTCACAGGAGTTGAATATAGCAAGTCTTAAACCTAAAGCAATAGCAGACCGTAAAGCTGACCTTAACTCAGGAATTGTTAAGCTATCTTCAGAGTTAATATCAATTCGTCCATCTTGATTCCAATCAGTATTACTGTGACCTGCAAAAAATAGAATATCCCAGCCTTTTTCATCCCAAAGTTTTTCATAGATTTCTTGACGAGTTAGGGTGGATTGGTTGGGTTTATTTTCATCTAACCCTAAAAATACAATTTCTGCTTGTTCGGGTGGTAAAGCTTTTAAAGCTTGCCAATCTGGTGAAATATCAATTCGACTACGATCACCCAAAATTGCCAAAATTCTAATTTTATGTCTCAGATTTAACCAACTTCTTTTTCTCGAAGGATAAGGAGTTGGAAAACTTAAACTGACTTCTATTTTAGGGTATGAATTTAAAATATTCCAGCTATGCCAAGGGAGTTGCTGTAATTGCTGATTGTCTGTTTGTATAAATAACTGAACTTCAGTATTAGCGTGCAATATTTCTGTCAATTTTTGGTGAATCGGATGAAAGGATTCTGAGTTTAGCCATCGATTTAAGCTATCTTGTAAATTTGTTGCTTTTGCTCTAATTTCCTGTTTTTTCTGTTCATCTTCCTGTTTTTTTTCAGTTGATGTTTTGGCTCCTGGCTTCTCAGTGAGACGACTACTCCGTTTGCGATCACTGGATTCCCACCATTCCTGAAAAGACTGAAACATTTGTAATGATCTCGGTAAAAATGCCGAGATTTCACTGTCGGTTTTATCCCCAAATAGAAGGGTAACAGTAAAACCTTTATTAAAGTTTCCATCTTTAAAGTTAAGAACAGTTATATTATTCATAATCTATTTTTATATTCAGTATTTTTGCATAACAGTATGGTTGCCATCCAAGGTAGGTAAACTATTGCGTTCGTAAGTATTCAGTGGCTTTATCCTATCAAACCAAATCAGCCAACAAATCCGTCACTTCCCCCTGCTGATTTTTACGATTATCGTCATAAATCATCAACGTATTCAAATCCGAATGGCGACTCAATTTCTGCACCTTTCGCACATCCCCATTGGTTGCTTCCAATGCCGCCGTTATCCCCGAATGACGAATCCGGTGAGGCGATAACGGTTTATTAATCCCTGCGTCTCTTGCAATTTGACTAACAATCTTATAAACCCCCGTCCCCGTCAGCCGATGTCCATAACTCGCTCTATCCAAGGCAATAAACAATGGTTTAGAGCGTTTTAATTCTCGTCTGGCCACCAACCAATCTTGAAGCGCTTCCACCGTTGGCTTTGATAACGTCACCGTTTCCTTCTGCGTTCCCTTCCCTTTCCCCAAAATCTTGAGTGTTTTCCCCTCCAAATCCAAATCCTCAAGATTAGCTTGACATACCTCTTCCCGCCGCAAGACATTATCCCATAACAACCTTAATAACGCATAATCTCGCTTTCCCTTAACTGTACGACGATTGGGAACTTGCAACATCCTCTTAAACGCCACCGGGGGAATTCCTGTGGTATCCCGATAAGTCTTAACTTTCTCCCCCTTCAATTCTGCTAATGTCCAAGCACATTGTCCAATCCGATAAGCGAATGTAACCAACGCTTTAATCGCAGCTAAACGTCGATTTATTGTGGCTTCTGATAACTTCCTTGACAATAATTGCTGCTTATAACCTAATACCAAACTTAAAGCTTGTTCCTTGGATAGCTGTAAAAACTCAATCACTAACTGGGCGGTTGGTTCTTGATGAGCTACTGCCCAAAAGAAATCCTTCAAATCTCGATTATAAGCTTTCCGAGTATTCTCCGAACGCTTCGTGGCTAATAAATCCTCCATCACATTACGTTCAGCTAATGTCCCAGCAACAGAAGCCGGAACAATTTCAACAGCAGAATGAGACGGGAGGGTGTTCATAGGGATTATAGAGTGCGGAGTTCGGAGTGTGGGGTGCGGAGTGTGATTTAGAGAGACTTGAGGAAGATAAAAATAGGATTTAGGTTTGATTTTATCCCAAATTTTTGGTCAAACACTTCAACAAGAAATCGATGGGAACTAAATCTCAACCAGAAATTGAGAAATTGCCTGCTGTTGAGCCAGCGTAGCATACTGACTATCTGCCTCAATTAAGTTAATTTCAGGTTCCTGGCTCAAATTAGACAAATCCTGGTAAATCTCGTAACCTTTCCTGTCTGGTAAATCCCAAACAACCAACGTAATTTCAGACCAAAAATTTAAGGGTTCAGGTTTGACCAAATCTCCAATGACTCCCAAGCGAGTTACCCCATATTTAGAACGCAATAGGGTAGCAGCTTGACGAGCTAAATCCCACCAAGCTGCTTTCCGTTGGGCATCTTGGAATCTCAGAGTTTCTGCTTCTAATAACGCGGTTACCCACTCAACGGGCGACAAAACCTTTAAAGCATCTGCTAAACCGCATGTCATCAGTAACATTCCAATTAAGTTGCGAATGCCTTCTTTACTGCCAATTTGAGGTTTCCCATCCCCAAACTCAAACTTGGCTTCTGGACACCAAGAAATATACTGTTCAAAAGAAATGATGTACTCTGGCACTCCACCTGCGGCGTAATAGTCTCGTTTGATGATGCGGTCTGCGTATTCATGTCCGGGTCGTAGCACTTCGAGTACCATTTCGGCTGGCCCTTCGAGGTAGTATTCTCTAAGTGTGTTGCGCGGTTGCCCTAAAAATAAGAGGATGTCTGGGGTGAAGCCATTGTTGCCCAGGCGCATGACAAAATCACGACTGAACGATTGTCCTCCTAGTTTTTCTGCGATTTCCCAGAAGGAGTGGCTAATATAACTGCGGATGGGATTGTGGTGCTTTTCTTCTCCTCTGGAACCGGGTAGCAGGTCTTCGGGTTGGTAGGGGAAACTAGCCGCCCAGGTTTGTAAGGTGGTGGCGATGGTTTCTGTAATGTCTAATCCGGGTGGAATCGGCGCATTATAGGTAAGACGGAGAGCTTCTAACCATTGTTTGATGGGGGCTAGGGCGATGGCGGCACGCGCTCCCCATCCGGTGAGAATTTGTTGGAGTAGCAAACGGCTACCAACTAGAGTATTACCGACAATTAGCTGGGATTCAATCAATTCTAGTTTGGCTTCTGGGCCTGAGTCGATAAATTCATTGAACAGGTTTGATGTCATTGCCACATCTCCTTAAATACCAGTATTTTTTGTACTGATGTTCTAGCCTTACTTTTAAAGAGTTTAGAATATTAAATTCATATTTAACGCCATTCCCCCTGCAAAGTAAACGCAGCCCAATAGTAGGGTGATTTCCATTCTGTGTCTGTTTGCATTTCTAACTGCGCCCTTCTGAGTGCTTGTGTGGGTGATAACTTTTCTTTTAATAACAAACGATAAAATCTCGTCATCAATTCAGCCGTCGCTGCATCATCAACATTCCATAAACTCACCAAGACTCTGGGTGTACCCGCATACATAAATCCCCTTGTTAATCCCACCAAACCTTCTCCGCGAACTTGTTTTCCAAGTCCCGTTTGACAAGCACTCAAAACCACTAAATCCGCCGACAAATTCAGGTTAAAAATATCATGGAGACGTAAAAACCCATTGATAGGATTTCCTTGTTGATCAATCATTGATAAAACAATCCCAGAAAGTTCAGGATTAACACTATTCAATAATCCATGAGTTGCAAAGTGAATCACTTTGTATTGATTCAGTTGAGGAGCAGTAGCGATCGCTCGATTTGTGGCAAAATCAAAGGTAGAAATAGTCTCAGATTCGGGTACAAGGGCGAGAATGGCTTCCGCTTCAGTGCGAGTCCCCGGAAGTCGTTGCCAAACCCCAATATCCAATTGTCGGGCAGAACGACTAAGATTATACTGTTCCCAAGTTTCGCTTCGGGTGGAAGTTGGGGTTTGTAATCGGCTATCATCGGAACTGAAAACCGGATCAGCAAGAATTGCAATAGTTTTGGGTGCAGGTTCTCGTTTTTCAGCATCTTGACGGAGAATACTTAAAGTTGATGCTGAAGGAAGATTGACAATTTCGTGATTAAGAACTAAGGGAAAATAATCGGGTTTTTCTGATGAATTAATGGGCAAAGCAAGAGCATTCCAGGGAAGATAATGTAAAATTCCATCACTAACAATTGCTAAACGTTTATTCTTCAGTTGAGAAGCAACGGGAGCTAAAATCATCTGAGAAAGAGATTCGGAGGCTGTGGAGATATCCTCAGAAATAGAACGTTGGTTAACAACCCCAGTAAAAAATAGCCGTGCGGCTTGTTCAATTAATGCTTTTGGCGGGAGTTCATAGCTAGTCATACTGTCTTTCGTCACAGCCCAAAGAAAACTGCGTTTCTCGCCTAAACTATATTGTAAAAGTAGCGTATCCTCATCCAGAATTTGTTGCTGAATTTGTTCTAATGTCAGGGGTTGAGGTTGAGTCAGTGCCGCATAACTGGGACTGGTTTCGCGGATTTTGGTTTGAACTTCTTCATATTTACGCAGAAGATATTGTCGTTCTTGTTCGAGAGCCGTCTTTTCTTCTTCGGTGTTATTTTCACTATGATAAACTTCCACTCGTCGTTGTTCAACAGCATTTAATTGTTGCTGTAAACTTCGTTCTTGAATGACCAATTGTGGCTCAACACCTTTACGAATATCGGTATTAGCTTCGGCGAGAAGTTCAAGGAGACTTCTGGCTTTAGAACGTTCACTAATATTGAGTGCTTCAGCATCATATCCTTTTGAGGGGTTTTGTTGATGCAGTTTCATTAATAAGTCGATATAGAACTCATAATAGTCTTGTTTGGATGCAAAAAAAGCCAGACGTTCTTCTGATGAAAATTTACGGTTTCGTATTTCTTCAATTAAAGAAATTGCGATTTTAATCTGAGTTAAAGCCTCCTCAAGATTACCTCTTTGTTGTTCAACGACAGCAATACCTAATCGATTTTCGGCTTGAAGTTCAGGATAGTTATCCCTTTGCAAGTTTAGAGATTTATTGAAGAACTGCAAAGCCTTTTCAAGTTCTCCTAACTTAAAATAAACTTTTCCCATTTCTTGATAAAGAGAAGAATTCGGTTTTTGATTAGAATCTATAGCTTGTTGTAAAAATTTCAATGCTTTGTCGAATTCTCCTAATTTCGAGTATATCCGTGCAATATTTATAGAAATCCAGAGGGAATCTGAAGCGGAACTAGCGTCATTTTCTTTTGAAATTTTGAGTGCTTGCTGGTAAATTTCTAACGCTTTTTTTAAATTGCCACGTTGCTGATAAACTTCACCGATTTTATTGAGAATATTACTTTGTTGTCGATAATTCCCCAACTCTTGATACATTTTCTTAGCTCGATTATAAAATTCTAAAGCTTTTTCCTCATCTTTGAGTTGGGAGTAGGTATCCCCAATTTGTGTCAGAATCGAAGCTTCTTGACTTTGATTATTAATGGTTTGAGCAACTCTCAAGCCTTGATTAAAATAGTCTAAAGCTTGTTGATAGTTTGTGCTATAATAATAAATTCTAGCAATCGAGATTAAAGTATCTGTTTCTCCTTCCGAAAAACCGCTTTTTTGGTAAATTCTTCTCGCTCGATTGAAAAACTCTATTGCTTGTTTTGAGTCTCCTAGTTTAGCATAATCTTCACCAATCCGAATCAGACCAACAACTTCTCTATCCGACCCTAATCTTTGATAGATAGTCCCGTATTGATTAAAAGAGTCTAAGGCTTTTTCGGGGTCGCCAATTTGATAACAAAGTTGACCAATTTCTCGAAACATTTCTGAGCGTCTAACAAGTTTTGATGGGGGGAAGTTTTGAGCATTGGTTAGGGATTTTTTACAGTATTCTATAGCGGTTTCTGAGTTTCCCATATAAGCATAAATTCGACTGATTCTGAGCAACATATCAAGGGTTCGTTCTTCTCGGAAGTTTGCATCTGCTTCTTCCTCGTAAATTGCTAAAGCTTGCTGATAGAAATCTAATGCTCTTTGAAACTCTCCTAATATTGTGTAAGTTTTACCGATTTCATAAATTGTCCATGCTTCCCCTGATTTATCTCCTTTTTGTTGATAAACATTGCGTGCTTGGTTAAAAGTTTCTAGGGATTTGTCTGGGTTTTCTAATTCATAATAAAGCTGACCGATTGTTCTCAAAATTGAGGCTTCTTTTTGATAGTCTCCTGATTTTTGAAGAATTGGAATAACTTGATTGTAGAATTCGATTGCTATTTTTTGATCTCCCAATTCTTGATAATCGGAAGCAATTTGCATGAGGATTTTTACAACTTGTTCAATATCACCTTTTTCTTGAACAACGTTTCCAGCTTGCTGAAATGCTTCTAATGCTTGCTGTTTTTTCCCTAATTCATAGTAGAGTTTACCAACAAGTCTCAATGTATAGGCTTGGTCGCTGAAATGATTCATTTGTTGATAAATAAGAACAGCTTTAATATAAAATTCTACTGCTTTTTCTGGGTTTTCTGATTTTAGATAAAAATTTCCCAGTTGAGCAAGTGTTTGTGCCGTTTTCTCCTGATTTCCAATTGTTTGATAAATTTCTAAAGCTTGATTAAGGCTATTTAATCCTTTTTCAGAATCTCCTAATCTCGCAGAATAAATCAACGAAATTTTATCCCGTAATAAATTAGCTTCCGCTTCCAGATTTCCCGTTTCTCGATAAACCATGAGTGCCTGATTAAAATATTCTAGCATTTTTTCCGAGTTTTCTTGGTCTCCATAGCGTTCAGCAATTTTAATCAGAAAACTCGCTTCGCCTTGGTCATCTTGCCATTTTTGATAAATTTTTCGAGCTTGATGATAAACTTCTTTTTCTTGGCTTTCATCTTTTAATTTAGAATAAATAGTTGCCAAGTTAAATAAAATAATCGGTTGGCGATAGTCAAATATTAATGCTTGTTGTTCATCGCCAAGTTGAGTATAAAATTCACTGACTTTCTGAAGGGTTTTTAATTCTTGTTTGTAGAATTCCAAAGCTTTGTCTACCTCTCCTAATCGGAAGTACATTAACCCCAACCGATCTAAAATCTTAGCTTCTCCAACTGCATCACCAATTTCCTGATAAATGCCTAATGCTTGAGTATAAAATTCTAATTGTTTTTCACGATTTTCTAGGCTACGATAGTAATCAGCGATGCGGGTTAAGGTCAGTGCTTCTCCCTGTTTATCACCTATTTGTTGGTAAATCTTTAAGGATTGATTGTAGAATTCTAAGGTTTTTTGTTGATTGTTTAACCCCCAATAATCAGCCACAACACTCAACAGCTTTGCTTCGCCTTGGCGCACAGTTAAATCCTGATGATCCAAAGACTCATTATTTTTCTGGTAAAGAGCTAAAGCTTGATTAAATAAATCCCATCCGACTTGCTCATTTCTGTAGTTAATAAGATGCAATTCACTCAGATGATCTAACACTAAGGCTTGTCCTTTTTGATCACTGATTTGTTGATAAATTGCTAAAGATTTTTCAAGTAATTTTTGTTGATCTTCTTCATCCTCATGTAAATAGAGACTTCTCGCCATTGCATTGAGAAGGCTGGCTTCTCCAGATAAGTGATTCATTTCCTGGTAAATTTTCAAAGATTGTTGATAAAACTCTAAAGGTTTTTTAGAATCTCTATGCTGTTGAGTTAATCTGAATTGTGATAGCCGAGAATCGATGAAAAGATCATGTTCAAAACTAAACTGTTCTTCTTCTTTCCCTTGTTCTAAGTTAGCAATATAGGTATTTCCAATTTCACTTAAAGTCAATGCTTCTTGAAGGCGGTTCCCAAGTTGTCGGTATAGGTTTAAAGCTTCGGTGTAGCGTTCTAATGCGGGGGCGGTTGCACCTATATTTTTGTAAATTTCACCCAGTTTAAGTAAGGTTAATGCTTCTTGAGATTTATCTCCTAATTGTTGCCATTTTAATCGTGCTTCTGACCATTTTTTGAGTGCTTCTAGCTGAGATGGAATTGTTCTTTGTTGTGTCAGTTTTTCAGCTTCATTAACAAGCTTTTGAACTGCTGTAGAGGTTTGATCAATTTGAGAAAGTATTTCTGACGGTTGCAACTGAGGTGCATTTTGATGGCTAGATTCTGCTGTCCCAACTTCTGACAGGAGTACCAGATAAACCCAAAACGTTAAACTGAGTTTAATGGACTGTTTTATTAAATTTGTAGATTCATTCCTCATTTTTTACCTCTGCTTGATCAGAATTTTCGGTTAAGTCAATCTAACGCCAACCTAGTCTTTACTACTTCTACTTATTTCTCAGCGAACTGGGCTTATGCAATTTTATAGTATTTGATCTACTCACCGATAGTCACAACTTCACTGACTGACACTACTGAAGGTAGTCTTACTCTATCTGGAGTGTCTGTTTAGAAAGAAATGTTACCCGAAGCACCTATCTGAGTCGAAGTCAAGTTCTGTTATACTGAAATCAATAGGGTTGAGAAGACTAACGTCTAAAATGGCTAAAGATATTTTCCATGAACAAGTTAGAAATGCTTTAATTAAAGAGGGATGGAAAATTACTCATGATCCTTTAACCCTTCGCATTAGTGAAGCTGTTAAATTACAAATTGATTTAGGCGCAGAAATTGCGATCGCAGCGGAACGAAATTCTGAAAAAATTGCTGTAGAAATTAAAAGTTTTATGGGAGATTCTGATATAAGTGCCTTTCATACGGCTTTAGGACAATATCTTAATTATTGTCAAGCCATTGAAGAGCAAGAACCCGAACGCATTGTTTATGAGGAGATTAAGCAATGGATAAAGTAGAACGTTATCGCCAATTAATTAAACAAATTTTGACTGAACACGCTGACATTGCCATGACAACAGATACAGTGAAAGCCGAGTTAATTTTTGATAGCGAACATGACCATTATCAACTGGCTTATGTCGGTTGGCGAGAAGATCACCGAGTTTTTGGCCCGGTGATGCACTTTGATATTCAAGACGGCAAAATTTGGATTCAATACAACGGGACAGAAGACTCCGTTGCAGAAAGATTAGTCGAGATGGGTGTACCCACTTCCGATATTGTGATTGGTTTTCATTCCCCATTCAAACGTCAATTTACTCGTTATGCCATCGGTTAGTTAGGCATTTGTAATAAATTTAAAGCGATCGCCTTGACATCAGTTGGGTCAACTAAACATCCCTATTCTCCCTCTAACCAGGGAGACAATTTCTACAAAAATCTGCAATTAGTGGAGCAGGTTAAGGCGATCGCAACAGAAAAAAACATCACTCCAAGCCAACTGGCTTTAGCTTGGTTACTGGCACAGGGAGAGGATATTGTACCGATTCCTGGCACTAAGCGTCGCACCTATTTGGAGGAAAATGCAGCAGCAACCCAATTTATGACCCACATTCCGCAGATAGGAGTCAAATTTCCCACTAATTCTAAAAAATTGAAATGGGTTTAAAATTTTTGATGAACTTCCGAGGCTTTACTATCAAATTGTATAGCTAGTTAACCGTTATTTAACTA
>NZ_JACJSC010000055.1 GCF_014697575.1 Planktothrix sp. FACHB-1365
TGCCAAGGTTCTAGCTAGAACCTTGGCAATCTCTATTGGTGTAGTCTCATCTATAGGCGTAGTCTTACTATAGGTGTAGTCTCATCTATAGGCGTAGTCTTACTATAGGTGTAGTCTCATCTATAGGCGTAGTCTTACTATAGGTGTAGTCTCATCTATAGGCGTAGTCTTACTATAGGTGTAGTCTCATCTATAGGTGTAGTCTTACTATAGGTGTAGTCTCATCTATAGGTGTAGTCTTACTATAGGTGTAGTCACTGCTATAGGTGTTAAAATCTCTCTTAATTCCTATTAATAAATACCTCTTTTTTCGGCTATCATTCTATTAACAATTGCTTCAATTTTTTCTAACCAAACTAACAGGAACTTATTCTAGGATTTTGAAATTGCGATCGCAAAATTTACCACCGCCCGCAATACCGCCCGCCCGCCCGCTTGACTGCCTTGTACATCAAAACCATCACACCACCGCCCGCCCGCCCGCTAGACCTCACACCACCGCCCGCAAAACCGCCCGCCCGCTTTACCGCCCGCCCGCAAAAACGCCCGCCCGCTTTTTTGGCTTTTTCTTCTACATGGGGGGTTTAATGTAGGTAAAATCTGCCATTGCAAAAATTGGCAGAATCTACCAAAACAGCTTTTTTATTTTGTAATACGCTTAAACCTATATATATCAATGGTTTTGAATGGCAGATTAATTTGTAGTATAAAAAGCACTACATAAAAAACCCACTGGCAACGGCTAACCCACTGCAACGGAACGCTACACCCCCAAAACAAAACCCCCTAACCAATTGGCTAGGGGGTGGACTAGGGATTGCTTAGGGGTTATTCTTCCTCACTCCAAACCTCATCTAAAGTGTGAACATTCTCCCGACCAACTACTAATAAAGTCGGTTCATTGAGACTGTTTAATAATGTGTTTTTTAATTTAATATCTTCATTCTTTTTGAGCATGATAACAGTCGCTAAAACTTTTTTAATCTCATCATTTAAAACTTTTTCAACAGTTCTATCTAGGTGTAGTCCTGCGTTAAAATCTTTACAACCTTCTAATATTTTACCCTGTATTAATTGACGTATAGCTTGAATAGAGCCATTATATTTTTTCATCAAAGCTAATATTTCAAACCCGACTCCGGTAGAGTGATTCTTGCTGAATTCATGATAATTAACTCCCTCTATTTTCTCATCATGTTTGAACTCTTCCCAAAACTTTTTAGATGTGAATAGCTTGCTAATTTCTGCTAACTTATTCTCGTTTGTTTCAAAGTTTCTCAACTGTGATTCATTCAGGAATAAAAACTGAGAACGACTAATTAATTTCATCATCTTAAAAACCTTCATTGAGAATCCCATAGGGTGAACAATTTGGTCAACTTCCTTTAAGAACTGAATAACTTTTTGTGTCCCATCTCCGAACTTCAAAATACTGTTTTCAGAGTAGATTAACGGTGTCTTGTACCCATCTCTTAATGATTCTGAATACCATTTAATTAATTCATCATTGGCATGATATGAGCGTGCTTTTAGGTAGTCAATTTGATGAATAAAATCATAACTAATTTCATTCAGCATAACGCTACAATCCCCCATACCTTTGATATAATTTCCTGAATTAGAGTTAATGTAAATGGTGAACAAGTCAGTCTCAATACTCTCACCTTTTTGGGTTTCAAATATTTCTGTTTTTAGTTCATAGTCAAACTTTTGAATTAGATGATGGTTAACGTCTACTTGATAGAAATTAGCCATATATTTCTTAAACTTTTCATTAATCCATTTTTGCCTATTTTCAAGAAGAGTTAACCCTGATTTAATACTAATATCATACTTAAAAAGATACTCTGGACTATTATTTAAAATGTCTTTGAATTTTAACCCAATAGGTATAGTATCCCAACAAAACCCTGTCCCATCAGTGATAGGAGCAAAACCATTCAAGCTATTAGTCATAAGCCATGCACCCACTCGCGCCTGAGCAGTAATTTGATTAGAAGCCATTAAATTATTAGTAGCAAGGTATAGACAAGCTAACACCCCATAACCGCTATTTTGGAACAGTTTTAAGACTTCCTGAACGGGGTTTTTTTCTTTTTTGTATTTATTTCTATTAGTCTTTAGTTCACCCCATATAGCACCAATATCAAAGCGTAGAGTCACATTATTTTTATAATTTTGTGAAGTGTGAGAATTAATTTCTTTTTCAAAATCAAACTTCTGTAGGATAGGTTCATCAGGTAATTGAGCGCGTTTTTCTTCTAACTCTTCTAGGGTGTCTACTATTAGTTCAGGAGCAAAATAAACCAAGGAATTAACATCTAAATCTAAATATTCTTCTACCCATTCATCAGGTAATAATTGAATAGCTTCTAAAATATCATAGTTAACTAACCCAAACTTAACCTCTTTTAATAATAGTGTAGACACTGCTAATTTTTTGCCAACCTTATCATTATTAAAACCCCCTAACATTTTTTTACTATCATTAATTCCATATCTTGATGGGTTACTGGCTACCATTGCAGATGATTGGATATCGGTATTGAATGGGATGATTTCAGGGTTTTTTAATTTCTTAGAAACAAATCTTAAATCTGATAAAATGAGAGTGTTAATAGCTTTTATAAACTTTCCTGATACTCTAATAAAAAAGGCATCGTTAGGGATATTTTTTTGTTTAACAAACGCTGCAACTTCTCTTAACTTTGGTTTATGTTTGTATTTAAACGTGACTACTTTTGGCTCCCCTAAGTAAACTTTTAAGTTTGACATAGCAGTGGCATAGCAGGACTGTTGATCTAAATCTCCAAAATTACCCTCTAGGTAAGGATATTCTACCATTCTACTAAATAGTAAACCACCTACCGTTAGAAAAATTTGATAACCAAAATCATTCAATTCTATATCTTGTAAGTTATCAATTCTTGTTAGTTTCATCTGATTTTTAATAATAGCTTCATTTTGTTTATACTCTTCAGAATCAGATGATTGATTAAAATTTTTACTAATCAAATTAACAATAAATTTTGATACATTGGCTCCCGTTGTATCGGATATTTCAACATCATCTAAATTAAAGGTATTTCTTAAAACGTGTAATAACTCCCGTTGCGTAACGTCTAACCCGTGAGAAGTGAACAAATCTACTGTTAAATAGTTGATGAATTCTTCAATTAAATTTTCTCTAAGTAATGACATATTTTCCATTATTTCTTCTTTTTTTATTCCTAATTTTATAGCAACATCGTCTCTCTTAATGTCAATTTTTCTTGACCCAACACTAAAGATTTTTGCTTGCTCGTCTAACCCTTTCTTTCTAGGTGGGAACCTATACATATACTCCCTTAGACTGATTTTGACCTCTATCAATCTATTCTCAATATCCAGATACATACACTTATTATCATTACTTCCCATCAGTTTTAAAACCCTATACTGGCTAATTCTAGCGGTGTTCAGTAACCAGTCTTGATGATTCCGCCCCCAAATTTTAAACAAGTCAGCGTGTTGAAAAAAGAAACCTAATTCAACTAAAATAGATTCTGGTTTAATGATTAATGATGATGTTTTATCCTTACTATTTCTTTTATAAATTATATTATCTTCAGTGAGGTTATACTTGTTAAAAAACTCTGAAAAATATCCTTCTTTCAATGCAGTTTCATAAGCTTTTTTAGGGTTTTTAACATCATCAAAAATACTCTCTTCTACTTCTCCTAACTCTTCTAATAAAATATCTAAATAATGTGGAACTGATGAGCGTATCCCTACAACTTCTAAAGTATTAATGATAGGGTGAAAGTCAGGAGTTAGCTCATCATAAAGCCATACAAAACCTTTATCTTTTGCCAATTGTGGAGAATAAATACCGACACCATCTACAATCATTGAGTGTTTTTGAGTGTATTCTGTATCTGGAATTAATGTTAACTTGGGAAGAGATAGGATATATTCTATATCAATTTCAGGAGCTATCAAATTAATATTTTCACCGTCACAAATGTAAGGCATAAATGATATAATGCTAATAGGATAATTTGAAGTGACTAGATATAAATTGGACGATAATATTCTTTAAGGGGGGTTTTACATCCCCCTAACATTTTACCCTATTTACCAGGTTTGACGGGTTTAATCGATTTGATATCGATCACTGATAATCCTTTACGCTTAATAGATTTATTCATTTTAAACTCGATTTTTTGACCGATTAATGAGTCTAATTCGATGTCTGAATCTTCAATTTTAGCCTTGTCTAATTCAGCTAATTTTTTAGAATCGAGCAAACCCATATTGAGCAAGAAACGGGTTAGGCGGTTGTAGTCAGAGGTTCCTGATTCATCATCTTCAAACTGTTCAGAGTTGATGTTTTGTCCAGTCCAGAATCGCATCAAGATATCTTTCTTAGTTCCCTTAACTGCAATTTGGAATTCAAATTGAGAAGCGTAGAAAACCTCTTTCTTTCCTTCTTTTTCGGTGTGTTCCTCAGTTTCTTCAATAGCGATAATCTCACCGATGGTTAAGCCATTGTCTTCAGTCGCTACTTTGTTGGCAATTTTAGCTTTTAGAGCCATGATTTTAATTCCTTAGATTGATTAGATTTTTAGGTTTTGAAAGGCATGAAAAGAGGGAGATAATCATCAGAATGATCACTTTTACGCTTGCGAGTTTTCTTGCCTTGAAAGATATTTTTAGCTTGCGCGCCCTCTCCTATGTATTCAAGAGCCACAGTTTCATCATCACAAGCCAACATCTCAAGCTCAAAGTCTCTCACGGGTTCACATCTCCCTCTTTTCGTGGCATATTATTAATATACAAGATAATTTATTAAATCGATGACTTTTAATAATTTGTAATAAGTAGTATAGTAGTATTTTGTAGTATGCAATTTTTAGATTACACTATATAAATAAGCAAGAGGGGTTTTAATCATGTACACCAACTTAACAAAACCACGATTTTCAGGAGCTATTTTGGCTAAACTGGCAGGACTAACAGCAAGCCAATTCTTGAGTTTGAGACAGTCTGGATTAATGATCGATAAACCAAGATATACATTGCAAGACGTGTTTTTTGTAGCTTTATGCAATGATTTTAGGGTTAGAGCTAATAAAGTTTGGACAACTATTAAAAAATTATTAGAAACTGTTTTTGATGATTTAGAATCCGCTCAAAATATAGATTTTATTAATAGTGAAGTTTTAACTTTAGGTTTTAGTAAAAATACATCATATTACGGTTTTTTAAAGATAAATGATCCTTTTATTATAGAAGTTATGCGTGTGAAAGGTTATAAAAACCCAATCGACTTTAAATCATTTTGTATATTAACTGAGTATGATGAGTCATGTTATATAAATTTATTAAGTATTCGTTTGACTATTCTTAACCGTGCTAAAGAACTAGATTTAAAAGGTGATTTTGAAAAAATTTTATTATCAGCATAATATTACTCAAAAAGTTTTTTAACACTTTCTACACTAACATCTCCAAAGGGTGAGAATGACTTTATAATATCATTTTCTTGCACTGGGTTATAGTGTATAAAAACTCCATCGCTATATGGCTTAAATTCAACATAGAAGCACGATAAACAAGCGATTAGTTTAAGGGTATCTGTCTTGATATCCTTATCAAAAATACACTCTCTCAGATGTTCCCATTCTAGGGGTAATTCTATCTTATTATTAGTTAATTTTTTAAGCAATTTTTCTAAGTTTAATTCTTCCCATTCTTTTCTATAAATCAGTTTTTTATATTCAGGACTAATAGATTTTAAGATACTAAAATAATCATCAGTTCCCAGATAATAGTGATATCTTACATTGTAGTTTTGATGTAGTTTTCTAACAGTTTGACACCATAAATTAATATCATCACACTCGATTAATTCCAGAATTTTTATACTGTAAATGTTGATAATTTCACCTATCACGGTACAAAATCCATCATCTTTACTAACATTAAACATATAAATCATAGTATTAATAATCCCTGTAATTATGTCGGTAATCGTTAATTAATTCTTTATCGAGTGCTACAGAATACCCAAACCAATAATTAACATTTTTCTCATTATACTCTACAAAAGGCAACATTAGAGCATAGATTGAATAAGCTTTGATATTTATATTAAACTCTTGATAATCACTCCCTAGCTCTTTTGCTAGTGGATGGATTCTAAGCTTATCTAATCCTATTAATAATTCAATTGATAACAAATAATTGGGGATGTCTTCTAGCTTAAAATCAATGGCATTATATTTATTTTTTCCTATATTCTTATCAATTAAAATTTTCAAAACTGAATTATTGACACAGTAAACATTATGGAAACTTTTAAAATATTGCTTGAGATAAATTATCTCATCTAGCATCTTTTGAGCGTACAGTTTACCCTTTTCTTGATTGTAATAGATTATATAATTCCGGTTATTTTCTTCCCGTATCCGTCCCAAAACCATAATAGAATATCCTTCAATGTCAGCATAAATTGATAGAGTATATTCTTTATTAAAATGGTGTTGAATCTTCCCCAATAAATCATAATCATCTACTGTTAAATCTCTCTGATCATTAGTGGGTAATAGCATCAATATCCTATGGGTATGGTTGACGGTTTTGCGATTTTATTCTGGCATAAAATCAAGCCAGATAAGCAAAAAGCAGAACTCATAACGATATCATCATGACCGCTAGAAGCGCGTAACTGTTGCCCTATTCTAACAAAATTTAAGAACTCAAATTTAACTCTATCATCGTTTAATAGGGTGAATTTTTTTGATTCAATCCAGACTTGTAAACTCCCTACCATTGTACTCTTATTATTGGCTGACGTATGAATTTTATTAAAGAAAATATTGGGGTAATTTTGCTGTAACTGTTGATAAAATCCCTCACCGATAGAGTTAGTTTCTATTGATACACATTTAGGTTTAAATGATTCTATCAACTCCCCACACTTAAACAGATAAAACTCGATTGATTTTTTTCTATCACGGTAAAGGAAACATTGCTTAAAGGTTGTATTATCCCAGTAAAATAAAGACGCTGTGAAGTAATCATCTCCCACTGTAGCAGTGTCTATTCCTAAATAGAATTCAACCCCATCTATAGGCTTGTTTATGGGGTTTTCTATTGCAGCTAATTGAATGATTTTAGAATTAAAAATACCATGCTCCTCTATCTCCTCAAAGGTTAAATTATACTCTCGATTAATTACCTCTATAGAGGTTTGGTCTTGTTCTTTTCGGTACTCTAAATAATTTGGATTTTTACTATAAATAGGGTGACTTTTCCAATGTATAAAAACCTTGCACAATCCCCCTTCTTTAATATGATAAAAGGGTGATAATTGACCGCTTGACACTTGATTACAAATTACATCTATAGGCTTATCACTGTTTAAATTAGCTTGTTTATAAAACCATGATAATTTTGACCCTGGAGTGCTAACAATGATTTTTAAACTCTTAGAAACCATGCTACTAGATGCGCTAGATGTGCTATAAATACTCTCGATTGTGGGTACAAAAGAAGCTTCATCGAATAAAAAATCTGAGATAGAATCATAAGAACGACTACCCTCTTTTGATGAATTTTTAAAGTATATTTCACCGAGATTTTTAAGTTTAATTAATCCTACATTATCGATCAATAACTCGATTCCAAAAGACTGCAATTGTAACGCCATATCCCTAACTCTTCTGGACAATGCGCTAACATCATCCTGACTTCTACTAAAACAAATTGCACTATAAGCAGGGTTTTTACAAGCTTTAAATAGGAAGTAAGACGCAATAGTTTGTGTTATCCCTAACTGACGGCTTTTTACTGCTAGAATTGTTGTTTCTTTTTCACACAATTGAATTAATTGTGATTGATAATCATAGGCTATAAACTGTTTATAATTCTCACCTGACCTAATCTTTAAAAGACTGATGAACTCTTCCCAAGTGTCGGGTAAATTAGCTCTGAAGTCTTCCCTAGTTTGTAGTTTTCTCTGGTTTTTTAAATTAATTGGTAGTTTCATCATTGGCTTTTTTTAACCCTTCTAAATTGTACCCGTAAGACTCTAAAGATTTAATTGCAGCGTTGGGACTAACCAACTCATTAACACCCATCAAAGGTGAGTACATCTCGAATAATAATTTGAGTGCTTTTATCTGTTCAGAGGGGAATTTTGCCTGACCATTCTGATATAAATTTAGTCGATTTTTTGTCAGAATTCCGACACTCATAAACAAATCAAAAATCATTTTTTGACTTGCACCAATGGCACTTTCAGGAGCTATATCTAAAGTATTTATATCAGGTACATCCCACTTTTTCTTAATAGCTTCTAAATCTTTTTTATCATCTATTAATGGGTCTGGTGTTGTGTCCCTCTCTTGTTTTTCAATAGCTGATAGTGCTTTTTTTGCTTTATCATCATCAGATGCAATAGATTCTAAATATTTTTTATGCCAATTCTTAACAGTGGATTCAGCAATTTTAAACCCTGTTTCTGTCAACCAATCAAAAATATATTTGTAGCTATAACCGTTTTTAGCTAAGGATTGAATGCGCTTTAAATCTTTCTCAGGGAGTGATTCTATCTTAGAAAAATTTTGTCTAGGCATGATTTTAAATAGGGATAATAGTTCTATAGTATACTACAATTATAATTCATCTACAATTCTAAAAATAGAATAGCTTTTAGCTGTAACATCGTTTAACTTTAGATAGCCAGAATTATCGATCGTACCCTCAGCGAGTACCTCAGCAAAGTATTGTGATTCATTGCTTCTACAATTATCTAGGAAAACGTAACAGGAAAACGCATAAAGCTTGCGAAAAATATGAGTTTTGCCATTAATCATTTCAAGCTTAGAAGCCATTCTAACGGGTTTTAAAATGTTATCGTGTACTAATGAAGCTTGCATGACAAGAGTGTTTAAAAGCACCGATAACGGGGTTTTTAACTCACTTTTTTCCTTGACAAAAGAGCGTAATAATTTGAGATTTGATGTTAATAATTCTGCAATTTCTCCATCATAATTTTGATAGCTTAATCCTAAATAGGGGAGATTGAAAGCAGTTTCTTTTTTAGTTTTAGATGATTTTGCCAGCCCTTGCACTCTGAAGAATCCATCATTAGAAAACTCAATAAAACATTCTGTATCTAGTATTTCTTCATACTGTCTTCTACCTGTTAACAATTCTATTGCTAACATTTTAGAGGCGTAATCTTTATTACTTCCTATTGGTTTTCTCAAGTCATTAATTGCATTTTCAATTAATTGATTAAGGATGTTTTTTGTGATGGGAATTCGATTATCCCCAGAGTTTTTTGCTTGCACTGCTTTTGTATAATCTCGATTAGTTTTTGACACTATCTCACCACTATCAGGAAAGGCAAAAAGAGCGTAAGGTATCAGATTATAGCTATTTTTTTCATAGGTTTCTGTTAACAATTCTGCAATCATTTTGCGATAAACTGTGAGTTTTTTAACCTTAGTTGTCTCTGAGTTTTTGCTATCTAATAATTTTTGAGTGATTGTATTAGATAAGCTTTGGAACTGTAAAAGGTTGTCAACCGTTTTCTTAGAAAAATTAGAACTCATCCAGGGTATTAAATCAACTCGTTTACCGTCTAAACGTTTAGGGATGAATCTCGATTCTAAAGAAGATATATCGCAACCATCCCAGAGTCTTTTTAATTCGTTTTTGATGGATTCAAATTCTTTAACTTCTATTGCATTTAGGCTTGGCATAATGTTAATCGGTTCCTTTTTTGACTACTCCTATAGAATAGCGCATATCCTGAGAACCTACAAGGGGTAAATGATTAAACTTTCTTATAGGGTAAGATAAAAACCCTACAAAATAATTATGGTACAATGGTTGACAATCTCTATAGAAGTCGCTACTATTGTAAATGTAGAGCGAAAGGAATTAAACACCATGACCGCTAAAAAAGAAACCAAAACAACCGAGACAACCCAAAACCCTGATGAATTATTAGCAATTAAATTAGGCTATAAATTGAAAAATGGTAAAGGGGATGTCAAAGCTTTAAAAGATGCTATCTTTAATATAATTTTGATGAATGCAGACTCAATAAATGATATTTCAAATATTGATAAAGCCATCAAATTGTACGCTAGTAATGGAGTAGCCAAACGCAATCAAGAGAACTCACAGAAGGCATTACAAAAGATTGAAGACGCGATAAATGAATGCTTAGAAAACAATATGCAGCCTACCAAAACTTATCTTAACAAACGCTTTGGAATTAACTATAATTTGCTCAAAAAATATCAAGAAATGTACCCGGACAAATTACCTAAATAATCGATATGGGGGGACTCTTCCCCCTTTGTTGAGAACCTACAAACCCGACTGATAAATTTGACTTATCGCTACATCCTAAAAGCTTTTAAAACTTTAATGGTACGCATCTTGACAACGGCTATAGAAGACGCTAAGATGGTATCAGAAAGGTTGAGGAAGACGCAACAAAAAACCTCCCCTATCGCTACAAACTGACAACAAACTAACAGGAACCTTGAAAAATGAAGAGTATCTTAATCGCAATTGCAGCGACTCTCTACGCGCTTGCTCTCTGGCTTTTTGCTCCTAAATCAATTTGGGATTGTGAAGTGAAAAAAGCAAAATCCAAACGCAACAAAACCACGCTACAGACACCTCAAACATCGGAAATTGTAGAAGACATCCAGACAACCGAGACACCACTAAAGACAAGCCACACAGCTTACCCTTTAATTGATACACCGACCCCTACACCGACACCGACACCTACACCGACACCGACCCCTACACCCCAAACCTGGACTGTTGCAAAATTAAGAAAAGAGGCACAACTTAGAAAGGTTCAATGGAAAGATTCTAATGGTAAACCGCTTAAAAAACCTGAATTGATGACACTCTTAGGAGTAGCATAATCGAATAATTAAGGGGGTGAAATATCCCCCTAACAAACCTCAAAAATATAAAAATAGGAGACTGAAATGATTAACTACTGGGTAGCCTACACTCAATATAATGATAGAAAATATGCTTGTCTGTTCAGCAATTTTAAAGATTCTGAGAAGTATTTACAAGCTATTTTAGAGATGGATTATCACTTTGATTTTAGAGAAAAGATTCGGGAGAATTTTACAATTAAATGTTTTGAGGGAAAAGAAGACGCTATAAAATTCAGAGATGATTTTTTAGAGATGGGTGTATAATCGAGCCATTAACAAAGATGCCTAGGCAGTGCAGCAAACACCCCTAGGCGTGACCCCTAATTACAGTAGGAGCATAGCTATGATATCACTTCAAACGGCTGAATTAGCCGCGTTACAAGGCATTCAAATCATTTTTAATTATCAGCAAGCGTTAGGTATCAACGATACACAGTTAGCTTGTGAGTTAGGAATCAGTGAACATTCTATTAAGTGTTACAAACTTAATACTAAGAATAAAAGGTATCCTTCTGAATCAGTTGTTAAACTTGCAAAACTCAAGTTAAGACTGTGGGAGCAAGGCATAAAAATCAGTGATTTTGATTAGGTTACATAGTGAATTAAGAAGTAAATAACGATGTAAATTGACCCCTAGAGATAGGGGTTTTATAGTGTGTATATGCAACTAGAACGCAACTAGAATACAACTAGAGAATAGTCTCAATGTAATAGTAGCAATCAATCATTTTATAGTTGCAGTGAAACATAAAGAGGTAGGCTATGGATGCTATCAGAAACAGTTGACTATGCAGCGTTAAAAACCCTTTTTGAAGCCTTAGAACTAGATAAAGCTAAAGGGTATAGATACCTAAAAAGGATATCTAAAATATTAGGAAATACTGACTACTGGAAATATAAACCTAGAGATGGAGCGTTAAACAACGATGGTATAAAAATTTTTGAATTATTCACAACAATTGCTAAAGAACATAGTCCACAGTTTGCAGAAAAACAGTTGATAGAGGAGTTAAAAAATCATGGTTACAACATCCCAGAAACAAACCAAAACAACCGAACAAACTACAACAAAGGAACCGCAAGAAATGAACAACCAAACTCCGCAAAACAACCAAACTTCTACGACACATTACTCGGATTATGACTTGAGAAATGAAGCCATAAAAAGCCAAGCGGTGAAAGACGCATTCTCTGACGCTCGAATGTATTTAGAGTGTTATGATTCACATTTTGAAGCACTAAAAAACACTGGAATTACAAACCTATTGCAGTCTAAAATTCAGGAGCAAAATACCCAGTTAAAAGAGCGTGAAAATCAAGATTTTTTGCTGATGAATCCAGAAGAAATCATGCAACGGATGAAAAACTTACAACAAACTTTAAGCTTACCATCTCAGTCAAATTGTCGGTATCTTCCCCAAAGTTTGGGGTAAGTCAAGATGATTTAGAAGCTTATAAACTCAATGGAATGTGTTAATTATGGGGGTTTATTCCCCCTTCTAGGATTATGTTAGAGCCTTTTAAATTCGGTCTAGCGGTTTGTTTAGGTTACTTGATTAGTTTCGGATTTAATCAAGTTCAAACTACAGCATATCAAGTCAATCTTGAAAGTCAGAACAAGTCACTCAAAACAGATTATTCTCAGTGTCAAAATCGGATTAATCAAGCTAAGGGGATGATTGAAAAATGGTAACAAAGGGTCAATACGAGTTACAAAAAGAGCAAAAACAGCAACGCTTGTATGATTTAGATTTAGGGATTTTAGACAATAAAATTTTAGCTAAATCTAATGATTTGAAAGTTAGCCAGATTGACGTTAAGCGGTCGGAAATTAAAGTATTATCTGCAAGTGAAAATCTTAATCAAGATGGAATTAATCTATCAATTCTAAAAGAGAAAACGTTGCAGTTATCCGATGGCTTAAACTTCGAGAAAGCTAACACTCGAATTAACCGCGATAAGCTTTTAGTTCAAGGCAATAAAGCCATGCTTGAGTTATCACAAATCAAGCAAGAGTTAAGCGAGTCTCAAGCGTTATTTTCTCTAAAGTTTTCCTCACAAGCTAGTCAAAAAATTAATCTACTGAAGTAAGAAGATGTACCTAAAATTTTTAGCTTTAAGCGCATCCCTAGGTGTGCTTTTTTTATCTCCAGTATCTCCTGATTTGTCCCGTAATCAAAAGTTAATTTTAGGCGGTCTAGCGAGTGTTTCTAGCTGTA
>NZ_JACJSC010000056.1 GCF_014697575.1 Planktothrix sp. FACHB-1365
AAAAGCAGATAACCCTACATCTAAACCAATTGTTTTATTGGTTGGTTCAGATTGAATCTTAACGTCAATTGAAATCAGAAATTGGCAATAGTAGCCGTCTGCACGTCTAACTAATCTCACTCGTTTACTCTTTTGATTCTTTGATTCGGAATCCTCAAAACGTGCTATAGTAGAAAGGTTGTCTAAAAATCACACATTCAGGGATTCGGGTGTTTCTAGGGTCTGTATCCCTAGCGAATACGCCTGGATGGAGGATTAACCCGAATTAGGAGTTATGACGAATGGCCGTTATTAGTTTGGCAGAAATGCTGGAGTCTGGAGTTCATTTTGGACATCAGACTCGCCGTTGGAACCCAAAAATGTCTCCTTATATCTACACAGAGCGTAATGGGGTTCATATTATTGATTTGGTTCAAACCGCAGAACTGATGGAGGAAGCTTATGATTATGTCAGAAGTTCCTCTGAACAAGGGAAAAAGTTTTTGTTTGTGGGAACCAAACGCCAAGCGGCTGGAATTATTGCTCAGGAAGCAGCACGCTGTGGTGGATATTATGTTAACCAACGCTGGTTAGGGGGAATGCTCACCAACTGGGCTACCATTAAAACTCGGGTTGAACGTCTGAAAACTTTAGAAGACCGAGATAAAAGTGGTTATTTTGATTATCTTCCTAAAAAAGAAGCCTCGGTTTTACGTCGAGAATTGACAAAATTGCGGAAATATTTAGGCGGAATTAAAGCGATGCGTCGCGTTCCCGATGTGGTGATTTTAGTTGACCAACGCCGGGAATATAACGCCGTGATGGAATGTCGCAAATTAGATATTCCCATTGTGTCTTTATTAGATACCAATTGTGATCCTGATTTAGCCGATATTCATATTCCTGCTAATGATGACGCTATTCGTTCAATTAAATTGATTGTCGGTAAATTAGCCGATGCAATTTATGAAGGACGTCATGGTCAATTAGATGCTGGCATCGCTGAATACGATGACGAGGTTTATGAAGACGAGTATGAAGATGATGAAGAAATCGAGGATCTCGATGATTTAGATTCCGATAGCGATTCGGAAGAGTAAAACCGTTCTCAGGAGTCTGCTTAAAGGTTAAATCTTAAGGAAATAATCAAGAACTGACTCCTGAACTGAAATCATGCTTCAGACAGTTGAAACCTAGATTCATTTGTTATAATTTCTTTGATAGATGGGTCGTGGCGATCGGCAAATATTAACGAAATCACACTAGGAAAAGATGGCGGAAATTTCAGCAAAACTGGTTAAGGAACTGCGCGATAAAACAGGCGCAGGGATGATGGACTGCAAGAAAGCCCTGGCAGAAAATGATGGAGATATTACTAAATCCATCGAATGGTTACGTCAAAAAGGGATTAGTTCTGCGGATAAAAAAAATGCTCGCAGTGCCACTGAAGGCTTAGTGGGAAGTTATATTCACACGGGCGGACGGGTTGGCGTCATGGTTGAAGTCAACTGTGAAACTGACTTTGTGGCCCGTCGGGATGAATTTAAAACATTAGTACAAAATATTGCCATGCAAATTGCGGCTTGTCCTAATGTGGAGTATGTTGGCGTGGCGGATATTCCTGAATCAATTGTCGCTAAAGAAAAAGAAATTGAAATGAAGCGGGATGATTTAGGCAATAAACCCGACAATATTAAGGAAAAAATTGTTCAAGGTCGCATTGACAAACGCCTTCAAGAAATGGCTTTATTAGATCAACCTTATATCCGTGATCAAAATATTACGGTGGCTGAGTTGGTTAAACAAAGCATTGCTCTGTTAGGGGAAAATATTAAAATTCGTCGCTTTGCTCGGTTTGTTCTGGGTGAAGGCTTGGAGAAAGAAGAGAAGAATTTTGCAGATGAAGTGGCGGAACAAATGGGTAAAGCCTAAAGTTTCTCCTCAAGTCAATGAATCATTAAGACTCCGATCTGATAGAATTTCAATAGAAGATCGGAGTCCATTAATTCGTAATTCGTAATTCTTAATTCTTAATTCGTTTATGGCTGGATCAATAAATCGAATTGAGCAGGATATCGCGACTTTGGAAGAAGCGATCGCTAAACTCGCCCAGGAATTTCATCAAGGGTATGAGGTGTATTTGATGGCTCTGGGGCAGGGAGTTCGTCAACAGTTGATTTTGGCGAGTTATTACCTCTGTACTCAAACCTATCCTGAAGCCTTTTTAAAGTTATCCGTTTCAGAACGACAAAAATTACAACAGGGACTCAGAAATTTAGCCCAACAAATGCAAAAGGCTCTGTGTCAGTCTCTACAAATACCCGCGCCTGTTGAGGTTCCAGGCTTAGAATTAGAGGCAGAAGAGTCAGAAGAGGCAGAAGGAAAGCTGGAATTAGAGACTGATTTTGAAATTTCTCCAATTCGTAAACCCTTAACACCTGAGCGTTTATCCGCTTGGCAAGAAAGGATTGAAACCGGAATTATTCAACTCTTGAAGTTGTTATCGAAGGATGCCAATCTGTTATTACAACGTTCCGGGCTATTACCCCAAAAGTTACCGGAAGCTGTTTTGGAAGTGGCATCTAAGGCTGAAGCCTCTAGCGACGGGATTGCAGGGCCTCCAAATTTGCTCCAGATTATGATTGAAACGGAGGATGATGAGGATTCTCAAACCTCAATGGTGACGAAATTAACGGCGATTCATCTGCGGTTGGGAGAAATTGAGTTTGCTGATGCTCATGTGATGGCCCGACGGCATCAACTTCGTCATTTGTCGGGACAGTTGAGTGGTCTTCGTCGGGAGTATCATAAAAAGTTGCGCGAAAGGGCGATTGTTCAAGCAGAATCAGCTTGGAGAGCCAGTTGGTATGAGGATTAAAAAAGGCTGGAATACCGATGAATTAAGCTTGATGTAAGTTTGTTGTTTAAAAAATCAAGAGTATGTGCGAAGAACCCCCAGTAGCATTTGATAAAATTTTAACATGGGTGATTGCTTCGTGTCAACATAGCTCAAAATTTTGTCTCTATTTTCCTAAAATCTGAGGAGAGTCGAAAACAGAGTAACGCCGTAATACTGATAGATAGGAGATTCGTTTGGCAAATTGCTTAAATAATCAACTTTTGAGTTAAACTTATTTAAGGTGCATTTGCTAAAATTCTAGCAAAATCGATTTATTATTGTCAACCCCCTCTATAATTGCCTGGAGTTACTGTTATCAAAAACCGCCACTTAAGCCGTTTAATCAACACAATATTAAAGAAAAGAAAGGTTTGTTAACCGCAAAATAATATATATTATAATAAGTTAGAGTCAGTCTCAAAAACAGGGTAACTAGGAACTGAGATTAAGATGAAATCTGATCAACCGGACTGGTGGAGATTTAGTAAAGCGTTATCCGTTGAAGCCGAACGGGGTTTTACGAATTTGCAGGGGAATCAATATCAGTTCCATGAATTTTTTTATGTGAGTTTAAAGGAACTGTTTGAAAATGCCCCACCGGAGACGCAAAAACGGTGTCAAGATTTGGCGGAGGAATTTTTACGCTATCCCGAATTAGACCTAGAAAACCGACAACATTTAATTGCAGATACGAGACGGTTTTTACTGCAATTACAACGACTGTTTGAGTGTCGGAATCAGGTATCGGAAATTCGGAAAACGGAACGAGAGCAAAAACAAAATCAACCCTCGGTTCCGAAGACAACGGCGATTACCGAAAAAGCCAAAGGTGTGAGTATTTCCTTAGAACAATCCTTAGAAAAAATTATCGGGCCAAGAAATCGCGATCGCATTGCTAAATTAGGAATTTTAACAATCTTTGATTTACTCTATTATTATCCTAGGGATCATATTGACTATGGGAAACAGGTAAAAATTCAGGAACTGGAACCTGGGGAAACGGTCACGTTAATTGCTCAGGTGAAACGGTGTAATTGTTTTAGTAGTCCCCGCAATAAAAAATTAACCATATTAGAATTAGTCTTAAGCGATCATACCGGACAACTTAAAATTAGTCGATTTTATGCGGGACATCGATATAGTAGTAAAGGTTGGCAACATCAACAGAAAGGGAATTATCCACCGGGGGCGGTGATTGCGGCATCGGGTTTAGTTAAACGAAATCAATATGGGATTACCTTAGATAACCCAGAATTAGAAATATTAGATCATGCTGGGGGTCAGATTGAATCGATGAAAATCGGGCGAGTTTTGCCTGTGTATCCGTTATCAGAAGGAATTGGGGCGGATGTGGTCAGAAAAGCGGTGATTGAAGCCTTACCCGCAGCGAAACAATTACAAGATGCTTTACCCCAAGAAGTATTAAATCAATATCAATTAATTGGGTTAACTGCGGCGATTGAGAATATTCATTTTCCCCCAGATCGAGATTGGTTATCGGCGGCGAGACGACGGTTAGTGTTTGATGAGTTTTTCTATTTGCAGTTGGGATTATTAACCCGGAGACAACAGCAGAAACAAACTGAAACCAGTGCGGTCTTAGCACCAACGGGAAAATTAATAGAGGAATTTTATCAAATTTTGCCCTTTCAACTCACCCATGCTCAACAACGTGTTATTCAAGAAATCCTGAAGGATTTACAGTCGCCTGAACCGATGAATCGATTAGTACAAGGAGATGTGGGGGCGGGGAAAACCGTTGTGGCGGTGGTGGCAATGTTAGCGGCAATTCAAGCCGGATATCAAGCTGCCTTAATGGCACCGACGGAAGTTTTAGCGGAACAACATTATCGGAAATTAGTGGAGTGGTTTAATTTAATGCACCTCCCCGTCGAATTATTAACCGGTTCCACAAAAGCCGCGAAACGCCGTCAAATTCATTCCCATTTAGAAACGGGAGAATTACCGGTTTTAGTGGGAACCCATGCTTTAATTCAAGATAAAGTTAATTTTCATCGGTTAGGGTTAGTGGTGATTGATGAACAACATCGATTTGGAGTCCAACAACGGGCAAGATTACAACAAAAAGGAGAATCTCCCCATGTTTTAACGATGACTGCCACTCCGATTCCCCGAACTTTAGCGTTAACCTTACATGGAGATTTAGATGTGAGTCAAATTGATGAACTTCCCCCCGGACGTCAACCGATTCAAACCACAATATTAACCGGAAAACAACGTCAAGATGCCTATGATTTAATTCGCAGAGAAGTGGCGAAAGGCAGACAGGTGTATGTGGTGTTACCGTTAATCGAAGAATCTGAAAAGTTAGATGTCAAATCTGCGGTGGAAGAGCATCATAAATTACAGTCTAAAATTTTTCCTGAGTTTACCATTGGGTTGTTGCATGGTCGCATGAATAGTGCGGAAAAGGATGAAGCAATTACTCGATTTCGAGAGCGGGAAACGCAAATTTTAGTTTCAACAACGGTGGTAGAAGTGGGGGTTGATGTTCCCAATGCGACGGTGATGTTAATTGAAAATGCGGAACGGTTTGGATTATCTCAAATCCATCAATTACGGGGACGGGTGGGTCGAGGGAAAGATAAATCCTATTGTTTATTATTGTTAGGAGGGTCTACCCCAGAAGCCAGACAACGGTTACAAGTTTTAGAACAATCTCAGGATGGGTTTTTGATTGCAGAAATGGATTTACAATTGCGGGGGCCAGGACAAGTTTTAGGCACTCGTCAATCGGGTTTACCAGATTTTGCTTTAGCCAGTTTAGTGGAGGATCAAGAGGTGTTACAATTAGCCAGGGAAGCTGCACAAAAAGTCTTAGAAAAAGATGGAACCTTACACAGTTGGCCGTTAATGCGGGCGGAATTAAATCGTCGTTATCTTAAGATGATGGGAGGTAGTATTTTAACTTAATTGAATATAGGATTAGATTAAAACAGTACACTCTTTCTATTGCCCATTGCCCATTCGTAATTCGTAATTCGTAATTCCCTATTCCCTGTTCCCTTAAAAAAATGAAAATAGTATTAACCAATGATGATGGCATTGATGCACCCGGAATTCGAGCCTTGGGGAAGGCAATTTCTGGTGATAAAATTTTGATTGCTCCCAATAAAGAATATTCTCAATGTGGGCATCAAGTTACAACTCACCAAGGAATTCATGTTGAAAAACGCTCTCCAATTGAATATGCAATTGGGGGAACTCCGGCTGATTGTATTCGATTAGCCGTGTCTCATCTTTGCCCGGATTTAAGTTGGGTAATTTCAGGAATTAATCCAGGGGGAAATATGGGCGTTGATGTTTATATTTCGGGAACGGTGGCGGCGGTGCGGGAAGCGGCAATTCAAGGAATTCCAGCGATCGCAATATCGCAATATCGCAAAGGCGGAAAACCGGTAAACTGGAAAACAACAACTCGTTGGGCTAGTTTAGTCTTAGAAGAATTAATGAAACATCCTCCGCAACGGGGGTGCTTTTGGAATGTTAATTTTCCCTATTTGGAACCGGAAGAACCCGATCCAGAGATTGTATTTTGTAAATTAGGAACCCAATCTTTACCCATTAACTATAGAAGGGAAGGAGATTATTTTTATTATCACGGAAACTATTGCGATCGCACCTATGAACAAGGAACCGATGTGGAGGTGTGTTTCCGAGGAAAAATAGCGGTGACATTAATTAAATTGTAGAGTCGGGAAGAGGGAATTACGAATTACGAATTACGAATTACGAATTACGACGAATGGGCAATAGGCAACAAAAACAGTTGGAAATTGACCTGCTTACAAGTTCTTGAGATAGGTAGGTTAATTTTATTCAACTCCTGCTTACTATTTCTAGGGTTCCTGAAAATTAACTTAAATCAATGTATTCTTTAATACAACAAAAACCCGGATTTGATGAGAAAATTTTCATGCAACCGATGGCAAATTCCTTTAAGATTAGGGGAAAACCACCCGTTAAGTGAAAATACTCATCCTCTATCCCCGGTATCATAACTCTTCAGGAGTTTAAACCGAGGAACCTAAGTAATCCGGGTGACGTCATCACTAACGGAATTTTTCATCAACCGAGTTCCACCCATGAGCCAATCTATCCCTATTTCTTGGTCTACGGCTGAAGTCTCTATCCCCCTAGAGCAAATCCCCCTTGAACAACTGTCAAATTCTGATTTGGTTTTGCGTTGTCAACAAGGTATTTGTCCTGACCGAGCCGCGTTTACAGAACTACTTCGCCGTTATCAATCCCATGTTGATAAAATTCTCTATCACCTAGCCCCAGATTGGCAAGATCGAGCAGACTTGGCTCAAGAAATCTGGATTCGGGTGTATCGTAATATTAAACGTTTGCAAGAACCCGTAAAATTTCGAGGATGGTTAAGCCGAATTGCGACTAATTTATTTTACGATGAACTCCGCAAACGTAAACGAGTAAAACCTCCCCTTTCTTTAGATGCACCGCGCAATATTGAAGATGGAGAAATGGACTGGGAAATTGCCGCCGATAGTCCGGGCCCCGATGAAGATATGGCTACCCGTGAATTTTATAGCCATCTTCGAGATGCCATTGCTGATTTACCCGAAGTTTTTCGGACAACGATTGTTTTGCGAGAAATTGAAGGATTAGCTTATGAAGAAATAGCTGAAATTACAGGAGTTTCCCTGGGAACGGTAAAATCAAGAATTGCCAGAGCTCGTCAACGGTTACAAGCCGATTTACAAGTTTATCTGAATCCGTAAAAAATTGGCGTGAGGGGGTGCAATTGGTGGATTTTACCGATACAATAGTTATATAGGTTTCAAGCCCTATTTTTCATGACTTTTCCCCCAACTATAAGCTGAATTGAGTTTGTCTAATTTCATGTCGAATTTCATACTTGGTGAATGGGGGTGTTCCGATGAAGCACAATTTTGAGCCAGAACCACAAATTAACTCAACCCTCCAGGGGCATCTACTTGACCCTCAACAGTTTCAATTACTGAGTGCCTACGTTGATGGAGAAACGACGGTTTCAGAACGCCGTCAAGTTCAAGCTTGGCTAGATCATGACCCTCAAATTAAAGCAGTTTATTTACAACTGCTGCAACTTCGTTCTCGCTTACAAGCCGCACCTGTTCCCGCCTCCCATTCCTCGGTGCAACAACTCGCTAACCGTGTTTTCCAACGCCTAAATCAAAGAACTCGTGTTATAATATCTTGGGGGGGAACTGCGATCGCTGCATTATTAGTGATGACGGTTTCTGGCAATTTGGGGCGAGTGGCAATGGTGGCTCAATCTCAAAATTTGAATGATTCAGAACCCTTACAAATAGCCTTGAATGAACCTCTAATTCCCATTGTTAATCCGAATGCAGTTAGTATTAGTGTAGATCAACCGATTATTCCAATTCCGAAAGCTGCTGTTTCTACACCAACTGATTAAGCCGTTTGTTTTTGTTAATTAAAATAATAGAACTCTAGGGATACAAAATTACTGTGTCCCTAGAGTTTTTTTAACACTTAATCTCGATTTTTCCAACATCCATCAGGAATCAAAACCCCTGAATAAACCTGAACTTTTGTCATGTCCATCAGATAAGCCCAAACTAAGCCCAAGGGTTGATGATTGAGATCGAATACGGGAATTTGTTGGCGCTGATATTCATTTTCTTCCGGGGGACGGTGGGGTTGATAATCTTCCAATTGATCTAAATCTATAAAAATATTGGGGTCTGAAAAAGATAAAATCACTCCCTGCACAATGCCATCCCCAGCAACCAACCCTGGATACCCTAAAGATAAATCATAGAGTTTTCCCTGAACTACAGCAGGACGCTGGGCGATGACCCGTCCCTGACAATAGCGCAGATAATTGCTTTCCCCCGGTTTGAGCGTACCATATACAAATACATGAATGAGATTTGTCATCGTTTGGCTATCCTGTCTGGATTTGAGAAAGTTGTTAAAACTTTTTGTTAACATGATTAATAGCTGATCATCTTAACCCTTGAGATGAAGGCGATGATGGGTTCGGGTTGAGTTTGTTTTTTACTTCTGAATTTATTCATGCTGATAGCCGTTAATTTAATCGATTTTTCAGTTCATACCTTACCGTTAAGTGCGTTTTTCCCGGAATTTCCCCTGTTTGACGGTATTTTTTCCACCCAGGGCGTGATGGTGATGTTGCTGGCTGCTTATGCGGTTGCGATGTGGATGTTTTTAACCAGTGCTCCTAAAGTTCATACCATTATGGTTTCGGATTTGAATGTGGCCAAGGATTTTTATGAAGGTTTATTAGGATTGTCTGTAGCAGATGTTCCTTTGCATTATTACTATAACTATGAACAAACTTTAGGAGCAACGGGAATTGATCCGCTTTATCTGTCTACCCCTGTGGGGAGTGCGGCGACTAAAATGCAGGGGACTGAGGGACTATGGTATCAACTGATGAAAAACACTCAGTTACATATTATTGGGGGTGCGAGTTATGGGTCTAAAGATCAAGAACGTCATGTTTGTTTTGATCGAGATTGTTTAGAACAAATTTTAATGCGGGTACAATTGCGAGGGGTAAAACATAAAATTCGCAGCGAAAGACCGTTAAATTTTTTAGTTAAAGATTTAGATAATCGGGTTATTGAGATGACGGAAGTTAAGAGTTAGAGGAGGGGACGGGGGGACGGGGGGACTAGGGGACTAGGGGACTAGGGGACTAGGGGATGAGGGGATGAGGGGATGAGGGGATGAGGGGACAGGGGGGGAGGGATGAGTTTTGAATTTGGGTATATTTAATATTAACAAAAATTCTAATTAGGGAAATGGTAAAAAAGAGTTTATTGGTGGCGGGAACGGATACAAATGTGGGTAAAACGGTATTAACCAGTGCGTTAATTTCCTATTGGCAAACTTATGATTTGTCGCGGAGTTTAGGGGTTTTTAAACCGATGCAAACGGGAATTGGAGATCGAGAATTTTATCACCAATATTTTGCTTTAAATCAATCGATTGATGAGATTAATCCTTTACACTTTGAAGCCCCTCTAGCTCCTCCCCTTGCGGCAGAATTAGAAGGTAAAACAGTCGATTTAAAGTTAGTTTGGTCGCAGTTTTGTCAATTACAACAAAGCCGAGATTTTGTATTAGTAGAAGGGTTAGGAGGATTAGGATCTCCGATTACCCCTGAATTAACGGTGGCTGATTTAGCACGGGATTGGCATTTACCAACTATTATAGTGGTTCCGGTGCGGTTAGGAGCGATCGCCCAAGCCGTTGCGAATGTAGCTTTAGCACGACAAATGGGGGTATTATTGCAAGGATTGGTTTTAAATTGTGTTGACCCTTGTTCTCCAGAAGAAATTCAAAATTGGACTCCCATTCCTCTGATAGAATCTTTAACTCAAATTCCGATTTTAGGAATTTTGCCCTATCTTAATACGCTTACAGATCGGGAAAAATTGGCTCAAATTGCGTCTAATTTAGACCTAGAAACGATTTTTTCTTAATCCCCTTGTGGGGGAAAGATTTTCCATCGGATACCCCACAACCCAGACTCGACCTTTAAGGGACTCTGATTTTTAGGTAGAGGAATTAGAAATCATTTGTTGACAAATGTTATAATTACTATCACTTCTTAACATAGTTTTTAGATTTTCTGCACGCCAATGGTTTCTACAATTCCCAGCTTAAATTCAGTTCATGTATCCAAACTCCGACTGGATATTCGTAATTTACAACCCCAGTTAGTAGAATGGCGACGGCGTTTACATCAGTATCCTGAACTGGGATTTACCGAAACCTTAACAGCAGAATTTGTCTCTCAACACCTGAAAAAATGGGGAATTGATCATCAAACAGGAATTGCCAAAACCGGAATTGTTGCCACCATTGATAGTGGAAAACCAGGGCCAGTTTTAGCCATTCGTGCTGATTTAGATGCCTTACCCATTCAAGAAGAAAATAATGTTCCTTATCAATCTCAACATCCGGGAATTATGCACGCCTGCGGTCATGATGGTCACACCGCAATTGCGTTAGGAACTGCCTATTATTTAGCCCATCATCGCCATTGTTTTCAAGGCATCGTTAAAATTATTTTTCAACCCGCCGAAGAGGGGCCAGGGGGTGCTAAACCGATGATTGAAGCGGGGGTTTTAAAGAACCCGGATGTGGATGCTTTAATTGGGTTACACCTGTGGAATAATTTACCCTTGGGAACTATTGGCGTTCGCAGTGGGGCGTTAATGGCGGCCGTTGAGAAATTTCAATGTACAATTTATGGAAAAGGGGGACATGGTGCTATTCCCCATCAAACCATTGATTCC
This sequence comes from Planktothrix sp. FACHB-1365, assembly GCF_014697575.1. Classification (GTDB taxonomy): domain Bacteria; phylum Cyanobacteriota; class Cyanobacteriia; order Cyanobacteriales; family Microcoleaceae; genus Planktothrix. Next base: position 11,203 of record NZ_JACJSC010000056.1, read on the forward strand.
ATTGTAGTTGCTTCTCAGATTGTTTTAGGGTTACAAACGATTGTTTCTCGCAATGTTAATCCCTTAGATGCGGCGGTGGTTTCAGTCGGTTCCCTTCAGGCTGGAAAAGCCGATAATGTGATTGCTGATAGTGCTAAAATGTTGGGAACGGTTCGATATTTTAATCCCGCTTATCAAGGCTTTTTTGGCAAACGAGTTGAACAAATTATTGCTGGTATTTGTCAGAGTCATGGAGCTACTTATCAACTCAATTACGCGCCTTTATATCCTCCTGTTATTAATAATAAACGGATCGCGGAATTGGTACAAAGCGTAGCGGAAACAGTGGTAGAAACTCCGGCGGGAATTGTGCCTGAATGTCAAACTATGGCAGCCGAAGATATCTCTTATTTTCTGCAAGCGGTTCCGGGTTGTTATTTCTTTTTAGGATCAGCAAATCCCGATAAAAAGTTGGATTTTCCTCACCATCATCCTTGTTTTGATTTTGATGAAACCGTCTTAGGAATGGGTGTAGAAATGTTTGTTCGCTGTGTGGAAAAATTCTACACGCTGCATCATTAATTCTGGATTCAAGGCGATTAAATTGTTAGAGATCCAAAGCTAAATATAAGAACCTGGCGTAGAAATTCGCTATTTCTACGCCAATTAGAATGGCGGCTGAAAAAAGCACTCTGGAACCCCGATTTTCCTCATCGAACAGATGCCGTAATTATTTCTTATTGGTGGGAGGCTCTCCCGAATGCAAGGTGTAAAAAGTATTTTATGATACAAAATTCTGCCCTTATGAAGGCTGGAAAGCTTGACAGAAGTGGATTATAACCGTGCGTTATCACCCTAAGTACAGGAGAGCCATTTTTCTAATTCTTTCTGCGCTTAATGCGATCGCTCTTTCTTGGAGAAGTTTTTCTGATAGTTGACGACTGTTATAAGTTCTCTCTTCTGACTCTATACAATTTTCTAAATATTCTATATCTTCTTCCTTCCACTTCCGTTTTCTTCCCTGACGAGGTGCATCAAATAACCCTTCTTTTTCTTGATTTATCCATCGAGCTATTGTTCTTCTCACCATCGCTTCTGAACACCTTAAAGTCTTGGCTATTTTTGATACACTCCATCCTCCATCACTAAACATTAATATATCTATCCTCTGTCTTGTTCTTTTCGGTACTTTCTCTTCCTGATACAGTGTTAGTAGCTCTTTTTTTCTTCTTCTGTTAGTTGAATTCTTAACCTTACTGGCATGACTGTTCCTCTGATATTTCTTCATTTTCTATTTTAACTCTATTTATGACCGCCTACTTACATCTTGATATTCGGAACGAGAAAATCTGGATTTTTTACAATTCAACGGAACATGATATTGGGGCAGATTTAGTTGATTTGGGCGTACCCAAACAAGATATTGTGCTAGGTTTTTATCCTCCTTTCATTCGGGAAATGACCGACTATGCGGTCGGCTGAAAGTTTTTCATTTCTAAGCTAAATCAAGTTCTTATTTTTAGTTTTGACTCGTTCATAAAACTCTTCCATAACTTGAATAAAAGAATGCTCTTTTTTCCAAAAAGCCGGAAAATCTCCTTGTTTCTTAATCAAAATTGCTGGTAAACTCACAGAAGAGGGTTCTTCAACAACTTGAGGAAGTC
>NZ_JACJSC010000057.1 GCF_014697575.1 Planktothrix sp. FACHB-1365
TAGGGAAGGGCATTCCCGAATTAACGCTACAGGAGTTGGAGTCTCTACTCTTCTTGGGGCAACCCTGGTTGAGCAAATTCTGACGTAGAATGTAGAATCCCCGTCTCTTCAGAGCGGGGAGTGTCAAGTTATTCTAGTTAAAATTAGGCGAATAATCGAGAGCCACTGTGACTATTCTGGGAATTAATAAATTTAACAATAAGTGGCTTGATCTATCAGAGATCTTTGCTGTTGTCATAGCCACAATTCTTGCGTTGTCTTTAGTTTTAGGAATTTATTATTTAGGTTGGTTACAACCGTTAGAATTAGTTGCTTATGACCAAATGGTACGATTACGCCCGACTTTAATGGCTGACCCCCGATTAGTGGTGATTGGCATTACAGAAGAAGATATTCAAGTCTTTAACCGTTGGCCCCTTTCCGATGAAGTCATTGCTCGATTATTAGAAAAATTATTACAAGATCAACCGAAAGTTATTGGTTTAGATTTGTATCGTGATATTCGATATGAACCCGGACATGAGCAACTTCGCCAACAATTTAAAACCTCTGATAATATTATCGTCATTAATAGTTTAGGTTATAGTGAAACCAAGGGAATCCCTGCACCCCCAAATATTCCCCCTGAACAAGTTGGTTTTAATGATTTATTGCTTGATCCTGATAATGTAATTCGTCGGAATTTAATGTTTGCTGATGCCTCCGATACAACTCTTTATTCCTTTTCCTTAAGATTAGCTCTGCACTATTTATTAGCTCAAAACATTACACCGAATAACAACCCCCAGAACCCGAATGTCATTCAATGGGGAAAAGCCGAATTTTTTCCCTTATCCCATGATTCCGGGGGCTATCAAACCATTGATGATCAAGGATATCAAATTCTCTTAAATTATCGCTCTGCTAATGATGGCGCAAAACTAATTAGTCTCACCAAATTTTTATACGGAACACTGCCTAAAAATTCGATTAAAGATAAAATTGTGTTAATTGGGACAGTGGCTCCCAGTGGTAAAGATTTATTTGTTACCCCCTTTAGTCCGGCGGAAAAAAAAGCCCTCAAAATGCCGGGAGTTCTCGTCCATGCTCAAATGGTTAGCCAAATTTTAGATGCGGTTTTAGGGGAGCGACCCTTATTTATTTTTTGGTCACCTTGGGGAGAATTGTTATGGATTTGTAGTTGGGGATTAATTGGCGCAACTTTATCTTGGTCAAGTCGTAATGTCTGGATTATTACATTAGGAAATCCCGGTTTAATCACCGTTTTATGTGGGTTAAGTTTTTTCTTGTTCCTTCATCAGCGTTGGGTTCCAACGACCACTCCCGCTTTAGCCTTTCTCTTTACCAGTGCAACCGTTATCGGATATCGAGCCTTTCAAGCCCAACGCCAACAACAAATTGTGATGCGATTATTAGGACAAAATACCTCGCCGGAAGTCGCTAATGCGTTATGGAATAGTCGGGATCGTTTATTAGCTGATGGTAAGTTACCCGGTGAAAAATTAATTGCGACTATTCTGTTTAGTGATATTAAAAATTTTAGTACGGTTTCTGAACAAATGCTCCCAGAAACCTTAATGGAATGGTTAAATGAATATTTATCGGTTTTAACCCAATGTGTACAAGCTCATCATGGAATTATTAATAAGTTTACTGGGGATGGAATTATGGCAGCCTTTGGGGTTCCCGTAGCTCGGAGAACTGAAGCAGCGATTGCTCAAGATGCTTATGAAGCAGTCGCCTGTGCATTAGAAATTGAAGATCGTTTAAAACAGTTAAATCAAGATTGGAAAAGTCGAAATTTCCCGGAAATAGCCATGCGAATTGGGATTTTTACAGGCCCAATTGTGGCTGGAAGTTTGGGCGGAAAAGAACGCTTAGAATATGGTTTATTAGGAGATAGTGTTAATATTGCCTCTCGTTTAGAAAGTTGCCTAAAAGATCGACAATCGAGTCTTTGTCGGATTTTAATTGCCTCCCAAACCTTACAATATATTGACAAGAGTTTTGAGGTGGAATCTTGGGGGCCAATGCCGCTTAAAGGAAAACAAGAAATGGTGGATATTTATCGGGTGATTGGCTATAAAGAAGCATCTCAATATCCTCCAAAAAATTAAACCTTAGTTGTGAATTAGATCGATTTACGATTTACAAGACTGATCAATAATTGCCTAGTTACTATTGCTTATTACAAGAGTAATCCCGCAATACAAGCGGTCATAAAACAGGCAATTGAACCTGCTATCATGGCTCTCAATCCTAATCGAGCAACATCCGCTTGTCGTTCAGGAGCGATCGCAGAAATGCCTCCAATTTGTATCGCAATTGAACCAATATTAGAAAACCCACATAACGCATAGGTTGAGATAATAATTGCTCGTTCAGAAATCGTCGGGACGGCATTAGCAGAAATTTTCCCTTGAGCAATTTTTACTCCATTTTCCATCAAAACTTTTAAATCTAAATAAGCAATAAACTCATTTAAAATCGTCTTTTTCCCTAATAAAATTCCGACTTGCAAACAATCTGATAGGGGTACTCCCATTAACCACGCAACAGGAGCAAATAAATAAGATAATATCCCTTCTAAGGATAAATTAGGCAAACCGAAAAAGCTTCCAAACCCTTGCAAAATCCCATTAATTAAGGCTAATAATCCTAGAAATGCAATTAACATCGCCGCCACATTTAAAGCTAACCTCATGCCATCGCTGGCTCCCGTTGCTGCGGCATCAATTCCATTAGCAGAGGTGGGTTTAACCTCAATTTTAACCGTTCCTTTGGTCAGAGAAGTTTCAGTTTCAGGATAGAATAGTTTAGAAATTGCTAAAGCGGCGGGAGCCGACATGACAGATGCGGCTAAAATATGTTGGGCGGGAATTCCAAAGGAAATATAAGCCGCCATAACTCCCCCTGCAATTGTGGCAAATCCCCCCGTCATTACCGCATGAAGTTCTGAAAAAGTTAAAGTCGAGATATAGGGTTTAATTAATAACGGAGCCTCCGTTTGTCCGATGAAAATATTAGCCGAACAGGATAAAGTTTCTGACCCTGATGTTTTCAAGGTTCCCATCATCACCCACGCAACAACTTCTACAACTTTTTGTAAAATTCCATAGTGATAAAGAATTGAAATAAAAGACGAAAAGAAGATAATCGTTGGCAAAACTTTGAAGGCGATAAAATGCTCTTGGAAGGTTTCACCAAAGACAAATTTAGCTCCTTGATCAGAAAAATTGAGAAACTGAGTTACACAATTACCTAGAAACTCAAATACCACAAAACCAGGGGTCGTTTTGAGGATGAGAACGGCAAAAATTAACTGTAAAGCAATTCCCCAAAATACCGGACGCCAACGAATGGCTTTTCGATTCACCGAGAAGAGGTAGGAAATTCCTACAAAAACAAATAATCCCAAAAGTGAAATCACACGTTCCATAATTTGCTCAATCTTGTAGATTTTCAATGTACAATGAGAGTATTGTGCGTTTTTCAGTCAGAATCCAAAATTAACCCTTTGCAAATTACTGTTAACTGAACTCTTACCCCTAATTACGACTAACTCTAACTGTTTATGTCTTTACCTATTGTTGCTATTATTGGTCGTCCTAATGTCGGGAAATCAACCCTGGTGAATCGTTTAGCCGGAAGTCCCGATGCAATTGTCCATGATGAACCCGGAATTACCCGCGATCGCACCTATCGACGTGCTTTTTGGCAAGATCGAGAATTTATTGTGGTCGATACAGGGGGATTAGTCTTTGATGATGATACGGAATTTTTGCCCCTAATTCGAGAACAAGCTCTGACGGCTTTAACCGAAGCCAGCGCCGCGATTTTTGTCGTGGATGGTCAGATGGGGGTAACGGGAGGCGATGAAGCGATCGCAACTTGGTTGCGTGAACAATCTGTACCGACTTTATTAGCAGTAAATAAATGCGAATCTCCGACAACCGGAATTATGCAAGCTGCACAATTTTGGGAACTTGGACTCGGAGAACCCTATCCAATTTCAGGGATTCATGGATCAGGAACAGGAGAATTATTGGATGAGTTAATTCAATATTTACCTGCCATTGATGAAATTGAAGAAGAAAAAGAAATCAAAGTCGCCATTATTGGTCGTCCTAATGTGGGAAAATCGAGCTTATTAAATGCGTTTTTAGGGGAAAACCGCGCCATTGTTAGCCCGATTTCGGGTACAACACGGGATGCAATTGATACTGTTATTCAACGCAATGATAAAACCTATCGATTAATTGATACCGCCGGAATTCGGCGCAAGAAAAATGTCGAATATGGAGCCGAATTTTTTGGAATTAATCGCGCCTTTAAAGCCATTAATCGCGCCGATGTGGTGTTATTAGTCATTGATGCCATTGATCAAGTTACCGATCAAGATCAAAAATTAGCCGACCGGATTATAGAAGAAGGTCGTTCTTGTGTAATTGTTGTCAATAAATGGGATGCCGTTGAGAAAGATACCTATACCATTTTAGACTATGAAAAAGAGGTACGGGCTAAACTGTATTTTATGGATTGGGCGGAATTAATTTTTATTAGTGCCAAAACTGGTCAACGGGTTGAAAAAATTCTCAATTTAGTCGATACGGCTGCTGAAGGTCATGAACGACGAGTCTCAACGGCGGTTATTAATGAAGTCCTTGAAGAAGCGGTAAGTTGGCATTCTCCCCCCGTTACTCGTCAAGGGAAACAAGGGAAAATCTATTATGGAACCCAAGTGAGTAGTAAACCCCCAACTTTGGTTTTATTTGTCAATGATCCTAAACGATTTAATGACAATTACCGTCGTTATATTGACAGCCAATTCCGCAAACAATTAGGCTTTAAAGGCACACCCATTCGATTAATTTGGCGGGGCAAATCTGCCAGAGAAGTTGAAAGAAATACTGCTAACCGAGCTACCCGCGTTAAATAATTAAGAGTAGGCGGAGCAGGGGGAATGAGGGATGATTAGGAATGAGAATCCCTCTATACCTGCTTTATAATTAACCGTTGAACTAAACGAGTATGGAGGGACTCGAACCCCCGACCCTCAGAACCGGAATCTGATGCTCTATCCACTGAGCTACATACCCATACTTTTGTTAGTATAACATATCCTTTGGAAAATGTCATTTTAATTTAAGTTATCATGGACTCCATTCACATTACCGGGATTCGCAGCTACGGCTATACGGGTTATTTACCCGAAGAACAAATGTTAGGCCAATGGTTTGAAGTCGATGTGACCCTGTGGTTGGATTTAACACCCGCCGGAACCAGTGATCAAATCGCAGACACCCTCGATTATCGCCACACCATTACCACTGTTGAGACTATCATTAAAACTGGCAAATTTGCCCTTATAGAACGATTGGCTACAGAAATTGCCGACACCTTATTAAAACAGCCCTTAGCCAAAAAAGTGCGTATACAGTTAACGAAACCAAACCCCCCAATTCCTGATTTTACGGGAAAAATCCAAATTGATCTAACTCGTGAGTCAACTTAGAAAAAAATAGGGTTAGTAATTTTTACCCGAAATATTAAGCAGGTTTAGCTAATAGCGGTTCTAATTTTCCTTCTCCATCTAATTGATAGAGCTCATTAGACCCGCCAATATATTGATTATTAATAAAAATTTGGGGAACTGTGCGTCGTCCATTGGCACGTTCAGCCATTTGATCTCGTGCGCTCTCATCCCCATCTATTTTATATTCTGTGAAATTAACTCCTTTCCACCATAACAATAGTTTAGCTCGCATACAAAAGGGACAAGTTTGCCAAGTATAGATTTCAACGTTGGCTTGATTTCGTTCAGGATGACGACCGAATAGGGAATTAAACGCATCTAACATAATCATATTCCTCAAAATCAATTCACTTTAGTTTTAACTTTAACCTATTTTCAATTTTAGGATAGTGATGACTCTGAATTATAACAGCATTACAGTAGAGACGTGCCATGGCGCGTCTCTACAAGAATCTCATTCCCTATTCCCTATTCCCCATTCCCCATTCATCATTTGTAATTCGTAATTCGTAATTCGTAATTCCCCATTCCCTATTCCCTCCTATCCATTAAAAATCATAATTTAAGCGTTTGAGTTGAGCTTTCATTTTACTGATGAGTTTAAACTCTTTCAAAAGCAATCCATAATAATGTAAGGCGAATAAAAAATTAATCGCAAAAAAACCTACGGTTAAAATAAATCTAAATACGGTGGAAAAATTGAATTCAGACATCATCGTAAAGATGGAAAAAACAATTGAGCAAAGCCCAAATCCAGCCGCAAATGAACTGAGAATCAGTAAACGCACTTTAGCCATCGTTAAGGGATAGGTTGGAATAAAAAATTAAATAGAGTTATTCAGTTGATCTGTCGTTTCTGCTTCTCTTATTTCAGGATTAATATAGCAGTCGCCAAGGCAGTTAGGACATAGACTGATGCTAAAACCTAAATAGAGAACTCTTTTCTTGTCTGTTCCCTGTTCCCTGTTCCCTGTTCCCTGCTATATAAGTAAAACTACCGGATCAAACTCGTTAATACTATACAGCGAAATTCTAATAGATGGCTAAACGCATCGGAGTTTTTTCAACATTTCCAGACAAGGGCTTTCCATCGAACTTTGGGAGTCAATGGTTGCTGTAACAGCTTGTTACCCTTGACCCCTGATAAAAAGCCCAAACGCTTTAATAGATAGCAATTCAGCTTACATCTTATCCAATTCCTTTTTCAACGCCTCTAACTCATCATCCACTGGCGTTGGATTTTTCGCCGTTGTTTGTCCCGCAGGTAAAGCTTGGGGAGCCGGAGCACCGGAAATTTGGGCTTTCAGAGCCATTAATTCGTCATCAACATCGCTTCCGGCTTCCAACGCTGCAAATTTACTTTCAAAATCTGAACCCGCCAATTCTCCCATCGCTTGAGAACGGGCTTCTAAGTCCGTCACTTTTTGTTCCATCCGCTCAAAAGCTGCTGTTGCGCTACTGGGATTAATATTCCCTAATAAGCCTTGTAACTGTTCGTTGGCTTTGGCCGCTTGCGCCCGAGCTTTGAGCATATTCTTCTTGGTTTTAGCCTCAGAGATTTTGCTCTCCAACTGAATTAAATTGCGTTTTAGAGCATCTACCTGACCGAACGTTTGATCCAAAGTCAGTTTCACTGTATTCGCCGTTTCCATGTAGCTTTTTTTGCGCTGTAAGGCTTCTCTGGCTAAGGTTTCATCCCCTTTCCGCAAAGCTAATTCGGCGCGAGATTGCCATTGGTTAGCTTGGGACATGGCTTGATTATATTGTTGTTCGGTGCGCTTTTGATTGGCGATCGCCTGAGCAACAGCCTGACGTAACTGCACCAAGTCTTCCTGCATATCAATGATCGCCTGTTCCAGAATTTTTTCTGGATCTTCGGCTTTACTGACCAAATCATTCAAATTAGCTCTAACAAGACGGCCAATCCGATCAAATAATCCCATGACGCTGTTCTTCCTTTGAGGGTGTACGGTTCTGTAATCACTTCTGTCTACAGTTTAACGCTAGTTCATGATGCCAGAGGAGTTAACTGATTACGGCTTCGGAATATCATAATAAGCATTAATCCCTTGAACTTTTAACTCATCCCGCAGGCGTTTAGCTGAAGCCGCATCGCTTAAAGCCGCCACTTGGATTTTTTTCCCGGTTTTGAACTCAGCAATATAAGCATCAGGAATGACTTCTTTAGCCTGCTCAAAGGAACGTTCATCGACGTAATCCAGGACAACATAATAATAACCATCCTGGGATTTTATCGGTTCCATTGGCTTAGGTGGGGTAGGTGCAGTTGCAACTTTTGGGGCTGTACCACCCCCCGGTTGTACCGTTGCAGCACCCCTTCCTTGTCCTGTAACTGGGGCTGGGGCGGTTGTTGTGGGGGTAGGAACTGTAGAAGTGGTGGGCTTTTTGGGTAATAATTCCTGAGTGAGATTATTTAAACCGGGGTCAGTTGGAGAGGTCAGGTTGTTTGTGGGTGCGGGTAAGGTTGTGGCTGGACTGGGTGGCACAGGGGGAGCAACCGCAGGCGTCGGCAGGGTATTGGGGTTAGGATTAATATGGCTCAAGGTATCTAAATCCAAGTTAACAAATTCCTTGGCCGCTAAGTTGGGAGACAGGGAATCTGTAGGTGGGAGTGAGGTTTCCGTTGAGGCAGTTGTGGGAGGAGGAGCCGGACTAGGGTTAGCCGTTGGGGTTGGGGTTGGGAAAAACCGATTTAACCCTAAGCTAGTCCGACTGGAAGGGGAAGACAGGACATAACTTAAGGCGGTGCAAGATAACAAAAATAAGAACATTGAGGCTATTCCCATCGGAGTTAATAAACTCGCCATCAAACTCCGTTTTTCTGGTGAGTGAGAACGCCGTTCTTCTATACTTTTGATTAGGGCTTCCGTTGATTCTAAATATCCATCCGATGGTGCTGCTACCGGAGCCGATGACTTTAAGTTAAAACTAACGGCAGGATCTTTACCATTGGTTTTGGGATCGTTTGTTGTTGTCGCTGAGTTAGAAACCACTAAGGGTGCAGGTTGGGAGGGAACCACCGTTTCCCAGCCCGACGGTTGAGCTTGGGGTTCAAACAGTTTTCCTTGAGATGCAGCCCCTTCATTGACAGCGACGGCTACCGCATCAGGAGTTTGTTGAAATTGGGGGGTGGTTTGTCCCGTTGAGTCGGGGGTTGTTTGTTTCGTGCGTCGTCGATGACGCCGATAACGGGTTAATTCTGGTTCTAGTTGCACATCCAGACAGCCTAAAACTGCTTTGAGTTCAGACTTTAATTCTGGCTGTGGAGATTGAGGGGATTTCATCCGGGCTCCTTGACTCATGGTTAACTCCTACCCACTTGTTGATAATTTTAAAATAAAGATTTTTAGATTTAGGGTTTCACGAATAAACCTTATTATTGACAATTCTTCGATCAGCTAACAATTGACACTCACCGCCCTATAAGTGCGGTGATTCTTCGTTCACAGACTCAACTTGCTCTGGCAGGATTGCTCCAACCAAAGTAGAGGCTAAATCTCCCGAAGCGTTCGGATTTAAAATCCAGGTCCCTACGTGACCCGTAGTACCCAAGGCTAAATTCAGAATATTAATTGCGGCGTTCCAGTCTCTATCTAATACAAATCCACATTGACAAATATGTGTTCTAGTTGATAAAGATTTTTTGACTGTAGTACCACAGCTAGAGCAATTTTGACTTGTATAAGCTGGATTAACTGCAACAGTTACCCTACCAAATTTAACACCAAAATACTCTAACCACTTTCTAAATTGATACCAACCAGCATCATTAATAGATTTAGCAAGACAATGATTTTTAACTAAATTTTTAACCCTTAAATCTTCGTAGGCTACTAAATCGT
>NZ_JACJSC010000058.1 GCF_014697575.1 Planktothrix sp. FACHB-1365
TTGTATTCTCCCTCTACTGATATCGAACTGCTATCTAGGTGTACGCTTTCCTTTTCTACTTGGAATTTTTGGGCTGCTTTTAGGGCTATTGCTGTAAATAGCTTTGTTGTTCCCGCTTGATAATATTTATCTAATGCTCTTCCAATTCGGTCATCATTTAGTTGCTCTGCTGTTACTCCTTCCCCTATTAAATGCTCTGTTGCCTTCCCGATGAAAAAGTTCTCGAATAGGTACAACGGCGCGCTCAAAAACCCTAATCCATTCAAAATCATTGCTTTCATTACCTGTCCTGGGCTTACTGCTTCTTTTACTCTTAATCCCACTTTTTTATTGACTTCTTCTACTAATTCCATCTCATCTATTATCCCTGCCACTATTCCTAAATGGTCTAAATTTACGATTTCCATCGCTTCTAGGGGGTTTTTCATCTTTTTATTTGTTCAGTTACTCCAATTATTATTCTACATTAAAAATAGCCCAAATCATTACATAGCAATTATTTGGGCTTTTATTTAGAGCATTTTAATTGAAAATTCAATTGGCTTAAATATCTGCGGAATGTGGGCCACAAGCAACACAGCTTTCCTTTCTTTGGGGAAGGCTGTTTTCACGCTCGCTAAGAAATTAACAGCCGGAAAGCCGAGGTAACGTTAAAACTTTTTCCAAATATTCCAGATACAGCAGTTGTCGAGGCGTAAATTCTAAACGCTGTTGCAACACATCCAGCAACGCGATTTCCAGTTCATCTAACTCTAAACTCCGCAGTCGTAATACCTTTGAAGCGACCTGTAATAATTCATCACTAGGCTCATCAATTTCTACTAAATCTCGACTGTAAAATTGCAGCATTTCACTCCCCAAGTTCATCAAAATCAACCCAGAGGTTCCTGTGCCTTCCACCCTTCCCCAATATCCATTCCAGCGCTGGTCGGAGGGAGCAAAGGTTAAGTTGGGGTCAATGTTGACAACGGCAAAGTCCCCCGATACAAACAAGCGGGGGTCATCAAGACTGGCTTCTTCGGCGAGCAGCAGGGCAGCTTCTTTGGGAGTCCGAGCAGCACCTGTAGCAATTAAATCTAAGATTTGTTTTTGTTGTTTTCGAGGCAGTTTCAGTAAGGAATAAGCCGCTTGAATACTGACAGTGTTGAGAATTGAACGCCAAACTTCTGCCCATTCTTCGTTTCCGGCTTTGATTTCCCAGTCAATTTGAGCCACGACTTTAGCGGCTTTGGTATAAGTGACACCCGAACCCAAACCGACCTTAGCAGCCACTAAATCACGGGTGGTACCCTTGCGACCTTCTGAAAATATATCCATAAGGTTTTCGGGTTCTTCAATCTTGATTCCGGCTTCTTGCCGTTGTTTGGCGCGAGCCGATTCGATTTCTTTCCAAGAGTTGGCTTCTCGAACTTTTTGTTCCCGGGTTTTGGGTCGGGCGAGATTTTCACTCAGGAGGGCTTCAAGTTCTGACAGTCGGTTGGGAAAGGCTCGAATTTCAACGGGAATGGTGTTCCACTTTAATTGTAGGGCAGCTTGCCAGCGCCGATGACCACTGACAATGATCTGTTTGGGGGTGATGAGAATGGGGTTAATCCAATTGGACAATTGAATTTGTTCGACCAATTCCTCGATGTTCATCCGACCATAGATTTTCAGGTAGCGGGGATGGGGTTTGAGGGTTTTGGGGTCTACGGTTGTGACAGTGGAGTGGGTATTAGGTAGAGCGGGCAAGCGGGATAGGCAGGTTAAAGTATTTTCAAAGTTAGTATAACGCCTTAATAACTCCAATACAAATTACTCGACTAAATCCCATAAGAATTGATAAACATCATGGGACATAAACAATTCTTTAGGGCGGTGATCCCGCAAGTTTTTCAGAATAAATTTCCGCTCAATTTTTTGGAATTGTCGATGCCAACAAGTTTCTTGTACATCTTGATAAATTCTTTCGTCTGTAATCACTGAGTTTTGCTCACGTTGGGGCTTAACAAGACGACCTATCGGTTCGAGCCTAGCTGCAATATTAATAAGCTGTTAAGCATCTAAATAGGGTATAATGAAAAACCAAGTTGAGAAAAATAAATCAAAAGATGCCTGCTAAAAATCATTTAAATGAAAAGCAAGTAGAGAAACTTCAGAAAAGATTGAAAGAGGAAGAAAATGGACAAATTAGAGAAAGAATTTTGATTTTATTATTGCTAAATGATGGTAAAAAGCAAAGTGAAATCGCCAAATTTTTGGGCTGTTCATTAAACAAAGTCTGTTATTGGTGTGTACATGGAGACCCGGACAAATTAGAAAGCCTAAAAGATGAAAGAATGAAAGGAAATTATAGAAAAGCCACAGACAAATATATAGAGATATTATTAGAAACAGTAGAAAAAGAACCGGAAGAATTAGGATATGAATTTGGGAGATGGACAGGAGAAAGATTGGCAACTTATTTAGAACAAATTACAGGAATCAAATTAAGTAGTTCACAAGTGAGGAAGATATTAAAGGAAAAAAAGTATGTTTACTTGTGGGCAAAGTATAGCTTAGAAGAGAAAAGAGATCCAGAAAAAAGGAAATTATTTAAAGATAAAATAGAAGAATATTTAAAAATAGCTAAAGAAAGTCCAGAACAATTACAGGTATGGTTTTGGGATGAAAGTGGATTTAATTTAAGAGTGATAAAAAGAAAGAACTGGTGTAAAAAAGGAAAGAGAAAACAGATTAGAGGAGACAGGAGAAAAGGAAGAGTTAATGTGATGGGAGGATTGAGGTACTCGGATAAAAAAAGATTTGTAGAATTTCTGGATAAAGGGAATGCAGATAATTTTTATCAAGTGTTAAAAAGTTTTTATCAAGAGCTAATTTATGAATGGGTATTAGCAGGAAATCAAGCAGAAGAATTTGTAGAAAAAGGAGCCAAGATCCTGATTATTCTTGACAATGCAAGTTTTCATAAAAAAGAAGAGTACCTAGAAAAAATTAAAGCAGAAATGCCGAATATCTATTTAGAATTTCTTCCAGCATATAGTCCAGATTATAATTTAATTGAATTAGTCTGGCATTCAGCTAAAGAATATATTGCTCATCGACTCTTTAAATCAGTTGATGAGCTAGAGTGTTTATTACATCAGCTTTTAAATGAAGGACAGTTATCTATTAAATGGGGACGTAAACTTAAAAACAAAGGTAATGCTATAATCACAGTTTAAATACACAACAGCTTATCTCGACCGTAGATACAAGATTGAAAAATCATCAAATCTCCGCGAGTCATCCCAATTGCTAATCCACATTCAATCTGATGCCCTTGAATAAATTCTTTCCATTGATAGCATAATTGTTGAAGGGCTGCTAACGCTAAATCTGACTGAGGAAAGGTTAAATAATAGGAGTCTCCCAAAATTAAACGAATTGTTCCTCCAAAATCTCGGCAAATTGCTTTTTGGCTTTGATCCAAATAAGTTAATAGGGTTTCAACTTCTCTCGTAGAATGAGATTCTTGATACTGAGTAAAACCTCTAAGATCCGTTTTAACCAGGATTTGGTTTTGAATGTGCCGAGTTTGGTGTCGTTGTTGAATTCGGTACACTTTTTCAGGTTGGCTGATTCCTTTTAAAGAAAACTCTCCCACAAAAGCCGACTGAATTTCGGCTTTATTCAGAGCTAACCAGGCAGCTTGAGAGAGGTAGATTTCATCTGGTGGTGTTAGGGTTTCAATCCGAGCCGCTAAGTTAACCGCGTCTCCAAAGATGTCTCTATCCAAGTGCAAAACATCTCCCAAGGTAATAGCAATCCGAATTTTGAGTCTTTGCTCATCCGTTTTTCCGGGTTGGCTGATTCGTAATTCTTGTTGCATTTCTACACCGGCTAGTGCCGCCGTCGTCACACTGGGAAAAATTAACCAAAATGAATCGCCTTCACCTTTAATTAAAGACCCCCCTTGTTTAAAGGCAATACTAGAAATTAGCTGTTTATGCTGTTCTAATAATTCTTTTAAACTAGACTCCCCTAAATTTTCAACTTGGCTGGTAAACTCACAAATATCAGTTTTGAGAACAACGGTAGAACGTAAATTGGTCATTTGATAGCTTGAGTCAGTAAATTTTTCAACGAGCCGTTGAGTTTTCTTTACTATTTATAACCTAAAATCGTGAGGGTTACTTAACAAGTGTGGGGTTTTCTCTTAAGAAATACTAGCTCTGGCTTGAAAAGGAGTACATCGTTTAACTATTCCCATATCCAATTCTCACTCCCAACTTCTACAATAGCCTATTGAGGAACCTCTTGTTAAGGGCAAGTATTAAAACTAAACTAGAGTTGAAGGAAAATCACCCAATCTGTTCATGGCTTCAAATCGTTATCCGAAAAATTGGAAGGAACTGGCATTGGCAGTTAAAGAAGCAGCGAATTGGCAATGTCAAAAATGTGGTTTATTCTGTATCAAGCCGGGAGAACCGTTATCAGATGCTATGAAATCCCGCCGCCGAGCTTATACACTGCAAGTTCATCACTGGAACCATAACCCGGCTGATAATCGTTTAGAAAATTTGGTTCCGTTATGTACAAGTTGCCATTTGGCGTGCCATCGTCGCAGTCGAGGAAATATTTCTCCTGGGCAGTTATCCCTTAACTTAAAATTATCCTAATTCCGAATTTAACGCTGAAGTTTGGGCTAAATTTCTTCAAGTCCGGCTTCAATTAAAGCTCGGTTTAAATCCTCAATTAACCCCAAAGATTTAGCCTGATTATTGAGGTAAACTTTATCTAAAGAGTCTCCTTGTACTTTTAATATCCCCAATACATCTCGCCATTGCTTTTCGGAAGAGTTGGACTTTCGCCAAGACAATTTATTAAGGATTAGATCTTCAGGTGAGGCGAGAAAAACCGTTGCACCTGTGGGAATTTGATATTGTTGTCGTCGTTCCAACTTCAGACGCTCAAATTCTGAATCTTCAGCTATGATTAAATCAGCACGAGAAATGGTTTCCATATGAGTAATTGGCAAGGTTTGCATTCGACCAGAAACCACATCATCTATACCGGAAACATAAAAGCCCGCTTGTTCTAATTCTAAAATTAATGCACTTAAATGTTGAGGAATAATTGAGATGACAATATCTAAATCTCGTGTTGTGCGGACTTCCCCGTAAGCAATGGCAGCAACACCGCCTGTAATATAATAGGGAATAATAAGGGATTCAAAAATTGGGTGGAGAATTTCAGCCAGACTAATGGAATCTTGAACCCAAGTCATTTCATCTCCGGTGGGAATATAATGTTGTGGACAATCTTCTGCTAACCAAGCTTGGGCGAGTTTTCGAGCAAATTCTGGCTCTTTTAGATCAAAAAAGCGTTGGCGGAAGCAGTTAATGGCAAAGCGACGAGCATTTTGGTTCATCGAGCTTCCCATCAACAGTCGCTGTTCGGGCGTTCGTTGTTTTAAGAGCCAGAATCCTAATAAATCGGCTTCTGGTGTTGTATCAGAAGATTGAGGTCGATAGCCCGGTTTGATTGTAAATTTAGGAAGAATTTGAGCCATAAGATTAAATCAGGAGCTAGGAGTTATCAGTTAGAATTACAATCAATGCTTAACGGAGTAATGGGGAGTTATTCTCCTTGATTGGCTACAAATGACAATTATAATAGAACTGTCCCAACATCTTACTCGTTACCGATATGGCTCCTCTAGTTGCCAAACGTACTGCTCGTTCTAGGTCTCGGATTTTTGATTTCGATTCCCTGACACCTGAAGAAATCAACAAACGGGAAGCTGAAAAAGAAGACTTAGATCAACGATGCTATAAACACTTTGAAAAGATTCGGAATCGTTTGCTTGAAACCCATTATAATTGGTGTGTTGCTATTGAGCCTGAAAGTGGTTATTATTTGCTAGATTCCAATTGGGAGCGTTTAGTCTGGAGAGTGAAGATTTACTGCCCTAAAAGCCAACTGATGCTCTACGGAATTAACGAAACCGGAACCTGCGGAAAAATATGATGGAGGGACGATTTGGAGAGAATGATGAGTTAATTTTTGAGATTGAGTTAATGACCCAAAATGGAGAAATTATATCAGTTGACGTGATGTTGGATACGGGTTTTACGGCAGGTTACTTGGCGATTGACCAGCAGGATATTATTGCATTAGGATGGCAAAAATTGCAATCGGATATTCGGATGAAAACGGCTCAAGGTGTGGGTCGGTTTGATATTTATGAAGGTCAGGTAATTATAGATAGCAGAGAATTTATTGTTCCCGTTCATGTGGGAAAAGATTTACCTGAAATTCTTATCGGTGTTAAGTGGTTGAAGTTGATGCGGTTAAGTGTAGATTATCAGCTAGGAATCTTAACTTTAGAGTCTATAGATATGAATCAGTGACGAATGTTTTGAGCTAGATTTGAGAAGAAAAAAGTGCAAATAGTCTATGCCTAACAATTCCTCTCCTTTATTCACAACAGAACCAGAAAACAATCTTCGGGAGAAACTGATCCGCTCAATCTGGCTGCACAAAAACAAATACTGTTATTTATTTGAACCCGATGGCTCTTATCGACTGTTAAGTACAGATCGCCGAGGTCAGTACACTATCTTACCCGATGGTCGCTCGGTTTTGCTGGCTTGGACAACCGATCCCTTCACTGAAACATTGTTTGTACAGGCGGATAACAGTTTATTCATGAGTGGAAGTGCCTTTGTTGAAATTGGAACACGCTCAGAAGTTTCCCTCTCTGCTAATCCTTCCATAGAAGCTAATACAGCTATTCCTAACCCCTCCCAAAGCTACGAGTTTGAAATCGATACAGGCAAAATGCCCAATTATGGAAAGCTCACCCTGGAGGGTTTAGCTTGAACAGCAAGAAGCCTCACACTTACCGTGAAGCGGAAGTGTTGAGATGAATTGCGAGTGAGTTGACGACAGTCCTTTGAGCAATTTTCCCCGCAGGGGAAACAGGGAGAAGGACAGGTCGGAAACGAACAAATCTTGCGTTAAGCTAATTTATAGCAAATTTATTTCAATCTAAGATGCTTAAGGTCGTCAAGGTCAGATTATATCCAGATGCACAGCAACAGCAGTCGCTAGCACAAGCTTTCGGCTCTTGTCGCTGGCTTTGGAATTATTGCCTGAATTTGATGAACCAAACATACAAAGAAACTGGTAAGGGTTTATCTGGATACGCAGTAAAAAAAATAATTCCCCAGTTAAAGAAAGAGTATGAGTGGCTAACACTAACCTACTCACAATGTTTGCAGCAGGTTTGTTTGAATTTGGGGGTAGCTTTTAATAACTTTTTTGAAAAACGAGCTAAATACCCTAGATTCAAGTCAAAGCACGGTAAGCAGTCAATACAGTACCCTCAAAATGTCAAAGTTGCTGACAGTTATTTAACTCTGCCAAAAATAGGAGATGTAGCAGCAACAATTCATAGACCGATTGAAGGTAAAGTTAAGACTGTCACTATATCTAAAAACTGCTCCAACCAATACTTTGCAGCTATTTTGTTGGATGACGGCAAAGATAAGCCAGAACCGACCCTAGACGGCAAAGCAATAGGTATTGACTTGGGGTTAACTGACTTCGTTGTTACCAGCGATGGGTCTAAGTTTGATAATCCTAGAATACTGAGCAAGCATGAAAAGAATTTAAAGATTAAACACCAGCAACTCTCTCGAAAACAAAAAGGTTCTAATAACCGTGTTAAATCTCGAAAAAGAGTTGCTAGAGTTCATCGAAAAATAACAAACTGTCGTGAAGATTTTCTCCACAAGCTATCTCGTAGGATAGTCAACGAAAACCAAGTTATTGTTGTGGAAAATCTCAATGTTAAAGGCATGATGCAAAATCATTGTTTGGCTAAATCTATTCATCAAGTTGGATGGGGAATGTTTTGCACAATGCTTAAATACAAGGCAGAAATGGAGGGAAAAATCTATCAGGAAGTTGAGAGATTCTTTCCGAGTTCAAAAACCTGTTGTATGTGCTTGAACCAAGTTGGTAGCTTACCTCTAGATGTAAGATTCTGGACTTGTGAAAACTGCCATAAGCTGCTACGCAGCTTGATTTAATAAACAGCATTGCCCTTATTTTTAATTTTACGAGACCAATTAATGATTAGCTCTCCTTCATTTAATAATTTATGTAACAACTCTTCTAACTGCTCAACTGATTCAAATAGTCG
>NZ_JACJSC010000059.1 GCF_014697575.1 Planktothrix sp. FACHB-1365
GTAATAAAATAAAGTAGGGAGTTAGATGGCATTTTTATAAAAAAAATTTTTTTCTTAGTGATTTAGTCAATATTTAATACCATAAAATACTGTCTATGTCAATCTTCCATCATCAGTTTCACTCAATAATTTTTTCTAATACACTGACTAAATTTTGAGAATGTAAAGCAGGTAAACGAGCGTCGGATGCAGGTATTCCTTCAGAATCATAAAGTTGAGCAAATAGTTGTAAAGTGTTAAAATCAACACTAATAATTCTTGCTGGATGCCCTTTGGTTTCCCATTTATCCTCATCATTTTTTATTCCAGGAATTATACTACTAGAAGATGAATCAAAACATTCAAATATAGTTTGGGTACTGAAAATATTAGAAATATGAACAAACCGGATAATAGTGTTTTCTATTTTTGACGGTTTTTGATAAATATTTATGCTGAATTTTGCTCTATTATTAACATCAACAAAAAGTTTACACTCATTTTCTATTTGGAAATGTGCTTTTAGATAACGATAAAGTTCCCGTCGCAACATTCCTCCTTCTGGGTCATCATAAACCCCTTCAGGATGCAGGAAACCAGACACACCCGCAGGTTTGTTAAACGTCCAGGCTTGCGGGATAAAACACTTATATAAATTCGATTTTTGACCTTGTAATAACGGATAATTCTGTATGGCATTAAGAAAATTTTGTGTTCCGTTTGATTCCTCATACTCTTGTAAATATCCTTTTCTTAACCCTGGATATTGGTCAAATAAATTCTCACGCCGTTGGGCAAATTGACTCGCTTTTAAGTCTCGAATAACCGTCAGTGGATCATAATCCCCTAAAATATCCCCTTCTTGCCACTCAATCTTAATCCAAGGGGGATTTCCAACCATTAAATCAAACCCGCCATTCAATAAGAAAACATCCGCAAATTCTAACTCCCAATGAAAAAAGCGATACCGTTGCGCCAATTTTTCCACTACCTGTAACTGAGGCTTAAACTTTTTCAACTTATCCAGGTCTACAAACCCCCAATTTTCCACAAACTCTTGACTTTGTTCCGGGGTTTGGGTTTCAGGAAATAGTGATAACTGCACCGCAGCAGGAACTAACATTTCCGTTTCCCCCAAAATAGCCCCCACATCCTGCAAAAACTGCTCACGGGTGGGTAACTCTTCCGCCTCCGTTAACGGCCAAAACCACAACCCACACCAATAGTCCATCACCAACTTCAGGCGACGGTAAGCCCCAGAATTAAGAATTCCTTGGGATAGCTTTTCCTGTTCATAGATTTTATCCTTTTGTTCCAGGGGAGTCTCGCCGTCGGTTTCCGGTTGCTGTCCCCATATCGTCAGACTGTCGGTGGTGCGCTGACGTATTTTAGCGAGATCCTGGGCGTAGGACTCCCACAACTTAGCGATACGTTGACTGAGAACAACAGCATAGTCCGCCTGTTCAGAAGTTAATTCCGCTTTACAAAATTCTTTTTGCCATTCATTAATCTTTTGGATAGCATCCGGTTCAAGCTGTTTGATCACCTTATCCGTATAGTTTGCCATCCCAGGGTCGCCCAAGAGAAAATGAAAAATACCATCTTTGGGTAAGGGTTCACCGAGGGGGATGCGTTCAGGATCAAATTCGTGCCATTTCGCCACTTGTTTTTTACTTCCGGTCACATTTTTGCGCCGATAAACTTGCCGCCTCGCCCCCACCAAAGAGTTCCCACAGTGCAACTGCAAACCAAACCAAGGAACAAAAACCCGCCCGTAGTTGCGCTTCAGCGCCACCCGCTCGTAGTTGCGCTTCAGCGCATCATCATCAGAAGAGGCTGAAGCCCCTACTACAAACGGCTCGTAGTCGCGCTTCAGCGCATCATCATCAGAAGAGGGGGCTAAAGCCCTTACTACGAACGGTTCTCCATAAATTGAATTCAGCCATAAGGAAACTTCTGCTAACTCCATCGCAATTGGATTTTTATCAATTCCAAATACATTGCGATCGGCAATCAACATTTTTACCTTTTGTTTCTCAATGGTAATATCATCATGCTGAATTCGTTGATTAAGTTCTTCCTGTTTCCGTTCTAAATACGCTTCTGCGAGTTGGTCTATCGCTTCATTCAAAAAAGCCGCACTCCCCATCGCAGGTTCACAAATCGTTAACTTTAAAATATCGTCAGCCGTTTTATTTTGCAATAACTCCTTCAGAGCATATTTCACCAAACATTCCGTTAAAGATTGCGGTGTATAATAACTAGCACTTTTTTGGCGATCGCGTCCCGCTAAACGAAAAATAAATTTTCCCTTTTCATGCTTACGAGGCGCTTTTTTCATTTCAGGATCAATCACCAATTCCGACTTTTTAAATTCATCCAAACGATGCGCCGGAACAAAATAACCCACTTCCAGATCACTGCGTTCCTCTGAGTCCTTTTCCGGTTTCACTTCATAGAGATCTTCCTCTGCAAAAAAAGCCGATAAACTCAATAACCCTTCATAAACTTCCCCCAGTTGGTTTACCCCCAATTGTGCATAACTAATTCTTCCCCGTCGTCCTTTCCCTTGTCGAGAAAGAGACATTAGCTCCAACACCTTTCTTAAGGTTTGATTACGAAATTTGACCTTATTCAACATTTTCATGCGTCCAGGGTCAAATAAATGGCTTTTGAGCGCAGGTAAACGGAAGGTATTATAAATGGATTTATTGGCAATTTGTTGATTTTGTTCTAATAAGTTTAATTGTTTAGCTTCTTCAGGATATCCCGACCACAACAAACTAAATAATCGGCGAATACAAGTATCAATATAATAGCCATTTTCATCTTCTGTTGACATTAATTCAGTTTGTTCCAAGTCCCGCAGGGTTTCCAAACTGTAGCCTTCCCGATACACATCCGACCCCATCGGTGCGTAACCCAATTCCGGTCGCGCTTCAATATAAAAAATAAACAGAAGACGATACACCCAGCGCAAACATTCAATTTTCAACTCATTGGGGTCAATTTCTTGTTTTCCCTGTTCTTTCTGTTCATCACTAGAGAAAATTTGTTTTTTGCTAACGGTTTTTCGATAATAAATTGCTTCATTTCCTAATAATTCAATCGCTTCTCGTAGCGCATATTTCAGATCTTCTGAAACGCTATAAGTGTGACGATGGCTATTTTCATCAAGGGTATCCAGTAAAGCGGTTCCATCAGCCGGACAGGTATGCTCTCGATGTAATAAAGTAGCCACAGCCAGGAGAGAATCTTTATCGCGTTCTTCCAGCAGTTGGGCGAGGTCAAACCGCAATAACCGAGACGCATTCCACTTATGGCGGTCAACTAATATTAATTGATCAATACTAATCAGAATCACCCAACGCGGCGGATTATTTTGAGCAAAGATGTAATCTGTTAATAAGTCTTCTAAGCTTAAATCTTGTAATTTTTCCCCCTCAATATCTTCTAACCCTTGATATTGTTCAATTTGTAGCGTTAAAGAGAGAACATCACAAGGATCAGAACTATTATTAAATCCTTCAATTACCCATAGTTGCGGGCTGTTATTATTACGGTTAATTTCTGCAATAATCGGTAAAAAATGATCCGAATCTAAAACCTTTAATTGGGGTTGCCATTGATAACCCAAAATTGCTAAAATTTGTTTAAAAAACTCTCGTTGTTGTTGAAGCTTTTCTTCTTTTTCTTCAACCTCATCAAGGTGCTTTAATTGGTCTTGCAAACGAAAATAATCCTGGCGAAGACTCCCCAACGCTTTATCTGGTGTTTTTTCTTCAGAGGTTTCTTGCCATTCTTTAATCACGCCTTTAAGATCTTGAGTCAAAATCGCATCAAGGTAATGGGCGGAGTAAAATTCGTTTTCGTTAGCAATTCCAGTTAAAGGCATAGCTTTATTTATTATCAGTTAGTAGTTAATTAGTAGTTGGGCTTTAGCCCTTAAATTTTGCGCTGAAGCGCAACTACGAACAGTAGGCTTTAGCCCTCTTTCAATAAGATGCTGAAGTGCTAGATAGAGGGAGGCTGAGGAATTTCCTTTCCAGTTAAGGTGACGACTTTTCCATCTTGCCAAATACTAATTGATTCTCCTAATTTCCGATGTCTATCTAAAGCTTTAGCAATAGCAATTTTAACCCCAGCATCAATTTTTTGATGAAGTTCTGTTAGAGGAATTGGGGAGTTATTTTCAGAGGATGATTTGGTTCCAGATGGTGGGTTCATAAATCATTACATCTTGGTTGTTTGCGAATGCAGCCACGAGTTGAGGACTATTGCCAGAATTATCATACACTATCTAATTATCGCACAGAGATAAATACAAATTTGTTAAGTTTTTCCGTCTCCGTTCATAACGGCGACGAATTACATCTTCTGGGATATTGTGACCCCCACTTTCTACCCGCCTGTGGACTCGTGCGATCGCTAATTCTGGACTTTGTAGCCAAAAGTAAATTAAGTTAATTTGATAGCCTTAATAGTCTATTTTACCGAATCCCAGTGCAGGTAAAAGCAGCCCAGTAAAAAGGGTGAGAGAAAGGCTTTGATTCTTGACAAAATTTATCTAAATTTTCGCGAGACCGATAAATTTGTTTACTAATTTTATCATACTTTTTGTATGCTTCATCCCATTGCTGATATTCTGAGGAATCGAAGGAGCAAGCCTTTCGTTCTGCCTGGGCTCTTTTGCGGAGCGCGTCGGTTTCTTTAAGTTTCTGTTTCAAAAGTTCTGTGAGTTGGGGTTTATAACTAGCAGCTAAGGTATTGCCCGTAAGCTCTCGTAACTTAACTTGAGCTTGTCTCATAGCTTCCGAGCGATTCTTTCCCTGCTGCCACTCTTGATAGTAAAAGATCGAGAAAAGTGCTGTAGCTAAATCCTCAACAGCCCAAAGCGTACTGATAACACTTCGGGCTCCCGCCGACAAAAAAGCAGTTGAAAAAGTGAGGATATCACCAGTAATTTCACTCAATCCCAATCCTGTTTCGCAGCAGGAAAGAAATACATCCGACAACTGAGGGAGACGCCATGCAGGAGTCATTAGCTGACCTAAAGTAATGCAGCCATCTCCTAAAATTAATGTCGATTCAAAGGGATTGTCCAAGCGCGACTGGGCGTGGTGGCTAGAGTGGAGGATTTGGACGGTTTGCGCTAATTGTCGATAGTTACTAACCGTGGCTTGATGGCGACCTTTTAAGCGTTGATTGTCTGGGATATTATAAAGAACTGCCAGTTGCTCTCCTTCAAAGCTGGCGCAAGGCAAGTCGCCCGTCGCATCTTCAATAGTGCCACAGTTTAGGTTATTGCCGGGAGAAGGGCGTTGCTGGCAGAATTCTAGGACTTGACAACTAGGTGCATAACGAATGAGAAACTTGTCACCCAAATATCGGTTGTCTCCGATGGGTAGTGCAGCGAAGGGGATTTGGTGAAGGGCAAAATGAGGAACTATAATTAGTTCCGAAATTCCCTCTAAATGCCACAAAATCAGGTCATTCAAATTTAACAGTTTTGCAATTTCAGCTAGCATCCAAACCAACTCTTCTTGCCAAGAATTTTTATCCTCAACATATTGTCCTAACCAATTTTGGAAAATCCATTCGTGCAAAGTCTCAAATCCTAAATCGGTACAATTGTGTAGAGTAATCTCATTTTGCCGCACCACAAATATCAAGGTGTTGCTAACAGTGGTGTAAAAGCTAATAATTGCAGTGGTGGGTTTGTCGATAAGCTGCTGGATGGATGGGAATTTGAGAGGATTAACTCGAATTTGACCCGCAAGCACCGGATCTAAGCGACGAAGTTGTTCCCAAATTAGAAGTTTTTCAACTTCCAGATCAGCTATTATTTGATTGTAAGCTTCTACTGCTGCACGGCTGTTATCAAGTTTGCTATTATCAAAGTCGTTGCTAGGTTGATTGCGCCCTCGTTCTTTGTCAATTTGCTGCTGTAGGCGTTCAAAATCTTGTAAATACTGTTGAATTTCAGCAGGAATTTCTGCACTTGAATAGAGGTCATTGCTTGCCATTAAGTCTACGAGGCGTTTAGAGCGCGATCGCTCTACATATTCAAGGGCTTTATCTAACTGCTTATTATTAATGCAAGCTTGCACGATGTTTGCATAAATGTCGAGCGCCTCTTCCAAAATTTCTTGGCGGCGAAATTCAGAAGTTGCCCAAGTACGGCTGGTTTCTACGGCTTCAATCGCGATACCGTATCCCTCAATGGCTAACTGCCAATCTCCAGCTACAAATGATACATTTCCTAGCATTTGACCGACTTTCTGGCAATCAACGGGGAAAGCAGTTGGCGTGAAGACTTCCAATGCTTTTCGATAATAGGCGATCGCCTCTTCATTTTGATCGAGGTTGAGGTAGCAATTGCCTAGATTCATTTGAACCATAGCCCACTCTCTAGGGAAATCATCCTGGTTAAAGATTTGTAAAGCTGCTTGATGGGCGGCAATAGCCATTTCTAAATTCTCATTTCGATCGCCCTTAAGTCGATGCAAATAAGCATTAGCCAAATTCATTTGCACGCCAGCCCAACCTGATGGAAAAGCATCTTGAGTGTAAACTTGTAAGGCTGCTTTGTTAGCTGCGATCGCCTTCTCAACATTTTCTACCGGATCGCCCTGAAGTCGGTGGCGGTAAGCAGAGGCAAGATTCATTTGAGTCATAGCCCAAAGTTCCGGGGATTCTTCGCGGGTGCGGAATAACAGGGCATTTTCATAAGCTGCGTAGCAGCTTGATTTAATAAACAGCATTGCCCTTATTTTTAATTTTACGAGACCAATTAATGATTAGCTCTCCTTCATTTAATAATTTATGTAACAACTCTTCTAACTGCTCAACTGATTCAAATAGTCG
>NZ_JACJSC010000060.1 GCF_014697575.1 Planktothrix sp. FACHB-1365
GTTCAGTTACTCCAATTATTATTCTACATTAAAAATAGCCCAAATCATTACATAGCAATTATTTGGGCTTTTATTTAGAGCATTTTAATTGAAAATTCAATTGGCTTAAATATCTGCGGAATGTGGGTTAAAACTCCTTGTATTTTTGTCTGATGCCTATTTATCGTTACCCGAATTGAAAGTTATGCAGAAAATTGAAAGGGGCGATCGCACACTACTATATGCCCTTTATATGATAAAATTATCCGTGATGCTGATATCTCCCAGTTCTATTTTAATACTAAAATGTTCTCCAGGTTTTCCCTGAAATTGTAATTGAATCCAATTATCAGCACTGCGAGATATTGCCTCTAAAAACACTACTTCCGTATCCTCTAAAACGGTTAATTTCAGATCAGGAGGTAAATAAGAATCTTCACCATTAGGATATAATCGGGCTATAATTGTGCGTTGTTCCTCCGTGTTAACTTGATATGCTAAAACCAATGCTAAGGGATATTCTGCCAGTTGAAATTGTCGAATTCCAGTGACACTCTCTAAGATATCTTCTGTTTCTGCACTCCGAGAACGGGGTGCAGTCGCATATCTAAAAACCAAATTTTCGGCTAAATTTTCTAAGAAGCTTTCTAAAGCCACAAAATCACCGTTTAGTTGAATCTGATTCGGTTGTAACCATTCAGGTAAACTAATAAATTTTGGAGGATTGGTGTTAAATTCGGCATTGATCATCGGTTGAGGTAATGGTTGATTTGCAACGTTATTTCCCCAGACAATATTATTCCAAATTTTGTCTAATTTATTGAGCAATTCTGCTGCTAATTCTTGCCAGTCTTCATGATTAAGATTGTCCTCTCGGTTCCCTCCCCGCCAACCCATTCCTCCTTGTGCTGGAAGACAACTGGCTAAAAATTCACCTCCGGCATAGGGCCATTTTTCTTTCGGATAGGTGCGGTAAATTCGTTCTAGTTGAGTGATAATTGCTGTTAAGGGTTGTTTTGTTAGTCGGGTTTTAACTGTCTCTGTAACCAGATCAAGACTTTGAAAAAAATTGAACCCTAGTTCTAAACGGTGTATATACTCTATAAATAACTCCAAGGGTTGAATTTGTTCAAAACTTAAATTTTCTGTCATTTCTGAAGGATTACAAGCGGGGTAAAATCCTAAGATAATGGCTTGTTTTACAGTTTCATTAATCAAAACAACTAGATAACCGATGCGATCGCTCCAAGTTTCAGGAGGAATTAGAATTTCTGTCTCTCTTGGTAAGACAGGACGGCATTCAACTTTACCTAAATTCCTCAGTTCCAAATCAGCAATATTTAAACCTGTTTGCTGAATAACATCTAAACTATCACAAGCCTCTAAATCCGTTTCTATTCCCATCAATTCACAATATGAATCCACAGCATAAACCGCTAGAACATTTAGATAAACTTGTCTAGCTTTCTGAGAATTAGATTGATGTTGTTTTTGAAAAGCTTCAGCAATTTCATAGGCTTTTCGAGGAAGGGGAACAACAAAAGGGGAGTAAAAGGTTGTTGATGTCATGATTTTTAATCTCCTAAAGCTAAGGTAAAATTATGATTTCTTTTTAGGTAAACGCTGACGAGTTTTTTCACGCGACACCAGTTTAAAACGCCTCAAACAGTCCAAGTAAAAATAAATTAAGTCTTTAATAGGGACGTTTAAATTTTGAGTGACCTGTTGCCATGAGCCTGAATTACTGCGATTTAAAATAACCTGTTGAAAGTTGATTTCTGGATAATTCGGCATTTTTTTACGTTGAAATTTTCCTTCAACATCATCTTGAATTTCCTGTAACCTCTCATCGGTCAGAGGTAAACCTAGATCCCCATTAAGCCATTCTTGAAAAAATGGGCGAAAATACTCTCGATAACATCGAGAATAGAAAGAGCTAATCGTGGTTTGAGCATTTACTCTGTTGCCAAAGTATTCTTCTATTTGTGCTAAAGTAGGTTCAGGTTCATTCAACTTTAACAGAAAAATAGCTCGAAAGTTAATGTCCTCGCAATTTGGTTTATCAATCGATTTACTCGAAAAAATTCCATAGGCATCTTCTCTGATCAGTTCAATAATTTCTTCTGGTGGATTTTGGGATTTAGCTTGAGGAGTGACTCGATCCCATTTGTCGCCTTTCTTTTCAGGACTCACGGGTGCGTCTGCTGGTTCTGCTATTGTCTTGCCGAGTTTCCTCAAAACATCGAGATAACGATGAATGAGCATCGTACTAAACCAATTCCAAACACTTTTAGGTTCGTAATAATCTCGGATATTGTGGCAAAAAATATCCCAATTCTGTAAAAGCGTATTATTGAGGATGGAATCTATTAACTGAGCGTAAAAAGATTGAAAATAAGGAGCTACTCTTTGTAAAGAATCTTCAGAAAAATCCTTGCGCTTTTTCAAACGATTTTGTAATCGATTCTGAAACTTATTAAGTTCTTGAATCAAGTCTTGACAAAGCGGTTGGAGGTTTTCTTCTGTTTTAACTTCTAAACTATCGATTTGGCTCAGAAATTTTTGCCATTTCTCAAAGCAAGGATAATCAATCCCTTTGTAATAAATGTCGAGTTTAGTTAAGAACTCTTTTTGAGCATTACTGAATGCTTCATTCCAACAATCATCAAAGCTTGTATTAAAAGGAGAATTACCATATTTCTTTTTTAGAAAAGCTTTGATTTTTTCAAGTTTAGTTCGAGCTAGAGAATCTGTTGGTTTTTGGAGCTTTTCTCTAATCGATTCTCTCTTAGATGGAGGTAAGCTTTCTAAAGATTCATCCATTAAAGCAGGAGTCATAATACTCCAGAGTATTCCCGTAATAATTCGACGTTCTCGACTCTTAAACGGATATCTTTGGGCATTTTCAACAATAAATTGTAGAATAGCATCAAAAATCCTCTGTTGTTCTGGACTATCGGGTTGAGCCTGCCTGAATTTCTGGAATAAGCATTCAAGCTCAAGGTTGAGCCGTCTTTCAAGTGAGTGCATAAATGCGAGGGCAAGAAAAAAAATGGCTTTAGGCTCAAGTCTACCAAAAACCATCTTAAAACGGTAGATATTCACGGGTGAGGACATTAAATTCAAGCTAACGTCTCACTAGGGGAGTTTTATCGTCAAGTATGATGGATTATTTTTTCTTGCCCATCGGTAATGAGGGCTTAAGCAATGTCGCTTCTCGGTTCGTCGTCTTCTTGCCAGCGATCATATCCCTCATGATACCGCTTCTGAACTTCTGTCAGGTCTTCCTCACATTGCTTGATCTGGGTTTCAAAACGGTGAGCGATTATTTTTAAATCTTGCTCTAAATTGGCTTTTAAATCAGCCGTT
The DNA here is from genome assembly GCF_014697575.1 of Planktothrix sp. FACHB-1365. Lineage (GTDB taxonomy): Bacteria > Cyanobacteriota > Cyanobacteriia > Cyanobacteriales > Microcoleaceae > Planktothrix. Next base: position 3,349 of record NZ_JACJSC010000060.1, read on the forward strand.
TTTTGCTGTACCCAAATCGCTTTTTGCTGTTTAATTCTTTCCTCCTTTTCCTTAATTTGTTGGGGACTCAAACCCGTCAGATTAACTTCAGGAATGGGGAATTGATTCGGCAGATTATTAATTTCAGCACGATGAGCGAATAAACGTTGTTCAACAGCCTGATCTCGTTCTTTTTCTAATCCATGTTTGCGATCGCGGATTTGATTAATATCATAATCCGCTTCAGCCATTGGTAAGTTCTTTAACCGTCCGCTATCATCTCCTTCTGCAACGAATTTCACTAAATTATCAATTCGCTTTTCTTCGCTAATTTCCATCCTTAAAAGATCTTCCAATTCCGTTTCTAGCATTCCTTCAGGTGGAAATAAAGCGGGTTCATATTTGTTAATTAACTCAGCAAATTTTTCTGGTAATTCAAACTGATCGCTCTGAAAAGCAGCAGCAATCCAGATCAATGTTACAGGTAAACTAGCAGCAATTCCTTCAATTAATAATCCTCCGGGTAATCCTAATTGAGCCACAATCCAAAAACTAACGGTGAATTCTGCCGCACTTAATGAACCCGCTAAAACCCCATCAATCCAGAGTTGTTTACCTAAATTTTTGCCTTCAATTTCTTGGATTAATGCGGTTTGACTGCTGTAATATAATTCTCCTAATTCATTAATAAAAGATTGGGATTTTTTCTGCTCAATAATGCTACTCAGTGCTTGTTTTGTGCCGTGAGCTAAACGAGCCTCGGTTGTCACTTTAGTTGCACGGTCATCAACTAAATAACTAGCTAAAGCACCCCCAGCCATCGCCGCAGGTAACGCCATTGCACCTAAACGGGAAGTTAATACTTGGGTTCCAGCACTAAAGGTTAATGCACCAATCATCACAACAACAATTTTAGTGACTTTTTTAGCGACGTTGGATGCTTGACGTTGAGCGGTGGTTTCTAAGTCATCAATCCGAGATTCTGCCACACGAGATTTACCTGATCGCTGTTGTCGTTCACTCATTTTAGCACGAAGACCTTTTGGCAACCGGGCGATAACTTCTTGGGGAAGATGTCGCCAACTATCAACTAATTGATCAATTTGAAACTGTTTTTGATGGTGATGAGAATAATTAGAACTCATGATCAATACTCCTTAATGACTATCGAGAGTTTGAGAAAGTTAACGATTAGGTTTGATCGATTAACAATTATTTTGTTCTACCTGACTATCGAGAAAGCTTTTGGAAGTTATGCAAAGGTTTTACCTCTAGCAAAAATTTATAATTTCCGCCCGATTTCAAAAGCTTTATTAACACAATTTGAAATATCGGTAAAAGAGCAGATTTCGGCGGCGGCTTCCTCAGTTAGAACTGTTCTCAGTTGATGATTAACATTCGGGTTTTCCACCATCAACATAATTGTTCCTTGAGCGGCTGTAATTTGATGTACTAATTCTTGAAGGCGTTGATCATCCGGTGGGGGTTGATTCGGCCCTGGTTCGGTATCCTGTAAGGTAATGGTGACAACAACCGGGTTATAATTTTGGCGATCGCGCTCTTTTTTAATGAGTCTGTTAACGTCTTCTAATAGTAAAATGAGCGAAGTACCGGGTTGTTGGTTTTTAATCGGACGTTGAGCTTTATTACACTGACCCAAAAGTGATAAACTATTGAAAATAGAGATATTTTGAGTGGTAATTGGGCGATCAGCAAAGGCAGTAGTAATGGCAACATCACCGGGTTTATACTGTTGAATACTGGCGCGACAATGTTGTTGTCGTTCTAAGCTATATTTTTCAGCAGAATCGGAACTATCATCAGCACGAATATGGATAACTCGTTGAGTGGTATATTCAATCCAAAGGGTACTACCAATGATCCCCATTCCTGCTATAATAGCTCCTAAGATTAAGGGGGATTTCCACCAAGGGAGATTCTCAACTGGGGGTGAGGGTTGATAGTGACGACGGGAATAGGTGCGACTCATAACAGTTTTTCTATTGGGTACATTGCTATATCGTAGAAATCTGTTAGAGTTATGCAAAATAGAAACTAGAAACCTTGAAACCCGGTTTCTTTTGAATTAATAAGTCAATTTCGATGAGGGAAAGGGGATGGAATTTGCCACAATTAATTTATCAACTCCTCTGCAATTAACGATTGATTTAACCGATGATCAGTTTTTTGAGTTATGTCAAAACAATCGAGATTTAAAATTTGAACGGACTGCATCAGGAGTTTTAACGATTATGTCACCAACGGGAGGAAATACAGGGAGACGCAGTATTAAAATAGCGACTCAACTCGAAATTTGGAGTAGTAAAACCAATCTCGGTGAAGCGTTTGATTCTTCGACCGGATTTAAACTTCCTAATGGTGCCGATCGCTCTCCTGATGCGTCTTGGATTAAACGCGATCGCTGGGATAATTTAACCCACGAACAACGGGAAAAATTTATCCCCATAGCTCCTGATTTTGTCGTAGAATTACGGTCAGCGAGTGATGCTTTAAAACCCTTACAAAATAAAATGAAAGAATATCAGGAAAATGGGACAAAATTAGGCTGGTTAATTGATCCGAAAAACCAACGAGTTGAAATTTATCGTCCCGATCAAGAAGTAGAAATTCTGGAAAATCCCACCACCTTATCCGGGGAAAATGTTCTCCCAGGATTTATATTAAATTTAACCTTAATTTGGTAAAACGTAGTAAGCTTTTCAGGGCTTCCCTACTCAAATTTCTCGTTGCTAGGTTGAACCTAGCAATGCCCTATTGCAGGCTCCGCCTGCTTGAATTTGAGGCAGAGCCTCTATGATTTTATTCCCTGGTAGAACCAGGGAAGGCTCTCCTGTCCCTATAGTTATAAGTAAATCTTATATAAAAAGACAAGCTAGTAGCTTTTCACGCATCATCTCAAAATTTTTGAAGCCATAGCTTTGACGAAGAATTAATTTGATTCGGTTGTTTAATCCCTCCATAACTCCACTGGTTGTTCGATTAATAAAATAATGGCAAATATCGGGAAGATGGTGTTTAAGAGTTTGGGCGGTTTTTCCCAAAATAATGAGAGCCGAATTGAGCCATTTCTTTAATCTTCTCATTCCCATAAGAACCGTTGTACTGCTTTCATAAATATCTCGGAGTTCCTCTTTTAATTCATAAGCGATGCTCAAACAGGGGGAGGCTTTTAACAAAAGTTTCAGATCACTTTTCTCTTCTGGGGTTAAATCGACATAATTTTTGAGCAGTAAGCACCGATTTTTTAAGCCTTTTAGTTCTAATTTAAGTCGAAGTTGATTCAGAGAACCGTTGACTAACTTCATCACATGAAATCGGTCAATGACAATTAAAGCATTAGGAAAAACTTCCCGAATCACTTTTTTAAATCCTCCCCACATATCCACAGAAACCTCTTTAAC
>NZ_JACJSC010000061.1 GCF_014697575.1 Planktothrix sp. FACHB-1365
ATAAAATTAATATTCTTTCTCTAATTTGAGCATTTTCATTTTCATTCATTTCTTTAAGTAATTTTCTTTTTTGCTCTTTAGACAGATGATTTTTGGCTGGCATTGGGGGTTATATTCCTAAAAATACTTAATCTTTTATTATACAATCAAGCTGCGTAGCAGCTTATATACCAAATCGCAATCCTCAGCCATTTTGCACCATCCAAACCAGAAAACCCAAAATTTGCTCAACCGGAGGAAGTGGATAATCATTCAAGTCAATGGTTACAGTTTGTCCTTCTAGTTTGAGAAACCGCCAAACTGTACCGCTCGTCACTGTTCCGTAAATCGTTGAAATCGGCTGCTGTTTCTGTTGATTAAACCGTTGGGAAGCCACCATCTCGGCTAAACATTGTCCCAGTCCGGGTTTCAAATCTTCCTTCTTCGCTTCCACCAAAACCACCGCAGGTGCTTTAATAAACAATTGCTCTGGAGAGCGACTAATTAGAAAATCCACATAACCCGTCAAATCAACCTCTGGCTGCACATTGAATTCTTCACCCGAAAAAACACTAACTTGTCCCTTAAGCTGACGTTTGACTTCTAATAAAACGGGATTGATAATCGCTTCAGAACGCGCTTTTTCACTCCCCACTGCTATTGCCCAAGGTAACGTTTCTTTCAACGTATCTTTGAGCAAAGCAGTTGGATTGACTGGGGAAATCTCAGGCAGAAAGCGATCGCCTTCAACGATGGTTAGTTGAAAATCATCTACCGCTTTACTGAGTGTAAATTTACTATAAGGCATAAAGGTTTACGCAATTTATTTATCAATTTAAAAGACCTCGAATTTGACACTCTCCTAACAGATTGTTGATGCCCTAAATTATACAACTCCTTGAGAAGCTAATCGAGTATTGTTTTTAAGCTTATTCCTTTCCAACTCATATTAAAATTTTAAGCAATAGCGTATCCAGTGTGTTGTCGCACATCAGGTGAATGAAACGCCAGAACAATTTTATCTTTGGGAACTCCGGCAGCAACAAGTTCTTCAGTAATACCGTCTTCTATGCCGTCTCTTTGAATCCAGATTTTGCCATCAATTTTCGCCCTATAGTTAATTGATTTTTTGCAATTCAACTTGGTAAAAGTCTGCTAATACTCTTCCTAACCAATAACTCGATTTAAAGGGCTTTAGAGGAAATAATTTAATTTCAGAGGGAAAGAAATTTTTTTGATTATTTACTGCGGCTAATGTTCACCCTTTTGTCTGATGTTTGATCCGAACTTCATAGTGCTTAAAATAAAGAAGTGAATCTTTATTTTTCGATCACTAAAACGGGTATCTCAGATTGGATTTTAAACCCTTTCGGTATTTCGTTATTAGACTGCGTAATCCATGAGAAGATTAACCGGGCTACTGCATCCAAGAATTGTTTTTTCATTTTTTAGTGCGTAGTGATAATTGCTTAGTCACCTCCGCAGCATTCTCACTGATGATTTCAAAAACTGTATCAAATAAAGGTAACGTTAATATGAATTTGACCCTGAACAGACAGGCAGAAAGTTAATAATAAATGCACCCCGGCAAAAAATGAAGGTTAGCTATTAATTTAGAAAGGCTTTAGAGTTTGAATTTGACGAGAAATTTTCCATGTCCCTCCCTCTTTCCGCATTAACCACACTTCTCGACATTTGGACTGTTGGAAAGAGCCTCCATCTAAAGGGTGAATTGTAGAGAGGCTAATCCCCATAACATAACCAAAATCGCCTATCACTTCGATTTCTTCGGCGGTGAAGTTTGGATCGATCTCTTGGTTAGAAATGTACTCTGCAAATCCTTCAACAATGTCAGGTACTCCACACTTATCAGGAACATTAGGCATCATCCACAGCGCATCTTCTGTGTACATATCTGCATAACTTGCTAAATCACGTGAACGAATATTTGATGGATAAATTTCTTCAAAAACCTGTCTGATATCCTCTTGATCTCTATAAGACATTGAATCGCTCCTTAGTGAACTATTCCCTCAGCAAGCACTACCTTACTATAAATCCGTAACTAATGCTGCTCTAACTGCCACTTGAACCTTTTACTTTTTTGGAGAGTAAGCCCGGAGTTGATGAAACGTCCCCCAACCATTCCATTGGCCGTCTGGTGGTTCCCAATACTTGACATATCGAGCGGTCATCGGGGGAATTGCCACATCAATATCAAGTTTATTGAAACTGGTCATTGGAGAGTAAGGATGGACTATTTCAGAAGCTAATCGCCAAGTTTTATTATCAGTTGAAACCTCAACACGAAAGGTTAGTGAATTGTTAAACGCACCATCCCAATCAATATTGTAGCCAACACCGTTGAGTGAATAAACCGCACCTAAATCGATAATTTGAAAAGTACCAGCGCCTTCATTAGTTCCGTTTCCCCACCGCCCTAGTTTGGGATAATTCGTTGTTGTTTGGTAATCAACCGAATCGTTAGCATTAGCCCAGCCCGGATAGGTAATCCCTCCATTTCTGGCAATCACTGGTTTACCCGCAGCTACATTGATGCCTGATATCGGCTTCGACGGATTGCTCAGGGGTGCTGGTTCCACTGCTGATGGTGAAAGTGCCGGGGTGTTTGATGCTTGTTGAATCGATTGAGAACAGCCAGTGATCGCTCCCGTAGCAAGGAAGATCCAAGCAAACCAGCTACACAATTGTTTCATCATTTATAATTCTGCTATTGAGATGAGTTGTTATTGGGTTTAGAGTTCCAAATCAAGTTTTCGCTCTCGTTGCAGATGCTTGGAATCGGGGAAAGTTTCGGGGTAGTTGATTATGAGTTTGCCAATTTCAACTCTATTTTAAAGCTGCAATCAGTAAATCAGCGACGGCACCACCAGATGCTGGATTCTGCCCAGTAATGAGTCTTTGATCTTCAACAGCAAAAGCAGCCCAAGGCTCGTCCGCTTTTTTGTAAATAGCCCCTCGTGCTACTAATTCGGTTTCTGTCAGGAAAGGAACAAATTTATCCAATTCTGCCAGTTTCTCTTCTTCATTGGAAAAACCAGTGACTTCTTTATCTTTGACAAGCAACAATCCATTGGACAATTTGATATTCAGCAAGCCTACAGCACCATGACAGACTGAAGAGACAAAACCACCCTTTTCATAAATTTTTTGACTGATGGATTGTAGTGCCTCATTATCAGGAAAATCCCAGATCACACCATGACCACCCGCGTAATAGATTGCAACGTAGTCATCTGGATTCACTTCACTTGGTTTGAGTGTAGCCCCAAGACGATTCATAAATTCTTTCTTCTGATACCACTCCCAATCAATGGGATCAGCCATTGCAAGACTGTGGGGATCAATCGGTGTATATCCCCCCTTCGGGCTAACGTAATCAACTTCATAACCAGCCTCTTGGACTTTCTTGACAAAGTGAACAGCCTCTCCCAGCCACAGACCAGTTGCTCGCTCAAGGTTGGGATACTTTTCAACACTGGTTAGAACGACAAGTATTTTCTTACTCATATCAGGAAGTTGGTCTCCTAGTTGCAGCAGTTGGGTGGAGAGATCGTCGGGAACTTCAATGGTAATTTGAGCCATTATTTAGTCAAACAGTTTTGATAGAGAGACTTGAGTTAGTCCTTATTAATTATAATGGACTACAACAAGGAGTCACACCAACTTTTGATGGCATAGCATTTCCTGATGAAATTGAAATCAATTCTCAAAAGTTGTATGCTTGGTGGGATTAACTTCAAACTTAGTCAAGCCATATGAAATTCAAAAAAAATACGATATATTCTTTGGGATGGAGGAGGTTTTTAGGCGATCGCATTCTGTCAAAGCAATACAATTATGGTGCGTTATATTTCATTAACGCACCCTACAAACTAACCCATCAGGCGATGCCTGCACTGGGCTGCGCCTAGGCACTTCTTACCACTTTTTCGGTATTTTGTGCCGTTGATTTAGCCAAAATTGGATCGATATCTTGGCTTTTATCTCGTTGAATAAACTCATCCAAAAGTTGAAAGAAATAATCAAATCCTGCTTTTTCATCAATACAGGTGAGCAAAATAATTTTGTCCCAAGCATTTACTGTACGAATTGATAAGCGATTTTGTAGCCAGGGTTGGAAGTTTTTGTAAAAGTCACTTTCGGCTTCTGTATTGACGATACCTACTTCTGAGCGTGCAAAGCGATAGCCTTGAATAAACATCCGCAAACTTGTAATAGAGGATAATCCCAGGTATAATCCTGGTTTGCTTTTGATTTTTTCTAGTAGCTCAAATAATGTACTCATTCTGAATTAGCTCCATTGAATTGCACTTCTAAAACTCTTCAATCACTTCCGCTTCAAATTCATTAGATAGAGACGTAAAATCGTTTACCCAGTTTTCCGGTGAAAGTCCAAATCTAGAAAGGTTGTCAAAAATTTTTCCATAGACTTCAACACCATAATGAACACCATTTTCTGTAATGCTTTCAAAGCAACCCTGTTGTTCAAGGCGATCGCTAAGGATAAAATCTTCATTATCGTATCGGGTCGAAATTCGCCAGAGTTTTCCCGGTACTTCACGTTGTTTAAGCCATCGTTTGAGCGTGCTGGCACATTCTTGACAATGAAGCAGAGGAAATCGAATGACAATATTGCCGATGGTTTCGTAAAGTTCCGCAATGACTGTTTCAATCTTACCACTTTTTATTTTGTTATATTCAGGACTTACGCAACTGATAGACGCGATCGCGATTAAACAAAAGTTAACTTCAGAGAAACAGATTTTAACGTTAGAGGTTTTATCTTGGTATAATCAACAAGGCGTTCGCTATTTAACGCCAGAAGAACGGTTAGCGTTGTATCGAGAACGGTTTGGAGAATTATAAATTTGTTCAATTTTAGGAGTAAATGATGACTTCTACAATAGCTCTACAAAATATCGCAGTTTCTTTACCTGTTTTTACGGACGTGGAACAGAAAGAACGATTTTTATTTGTTTTGGGTGCGTTAACCGTTAGAGTGATAAGTTTGAGGAAAGCTGCGGAAGTGATGAATTTAGATGAAGCGGGATTATTGCAAATTTTAGATTTATTAGGAATCGAATTTTCCTATTTAGAGGATGAAGATATTCAACGGGAAAAGGACTGGTAAACGTTGTGAAAATTGTGATTAACTCATCCCCGTTAATTTTTCTCGGTAAATTAGAGTTTTTAGAATTAACTCCCTAACCTCAACAACCGCGAATCACCAACCCTTACTCAAGCTTTGTGCTTTCCATCTCGATAAGACTGACCACACATCGGACAAAACCGATATTGCTCAGAAGTAATGGGGTGAGAACAGCCAGGACAGCGATCGCACAGACCCTCCCCACACAAAAAACAAAACTTAGCCCTGGGGTCAAGCCACCCCAACTCCGGTACCGTCCCCGGTGTCCAACAGCGCAAACACAGTTTCAGCGCATGAGACACCTCCACCCCCGTCCCCCGCACCGCCGCCTCCAAATACGCCACCGGAACCCCCAACACCTGAGCCAGACCCCGTTTCGCCTTCTGACTTAGACGAGTCGTTAACCCCCGCTCAATCTTGCCAATACTTTGCAGATGTAACCCACACCCCTGCGCCAACTGTTCTTGACTCAGACGCTTCAGTCCTCGCAGCCGTCGCACGTATTCACCCAGCGTTTCCTCGGGTTGGGGCAGAAATTCCGATGTTAAAGTGTGCATTAAAATATGCTAAAAACAGTAAGTATTAACCTCTTCTTATTTCAGCATAACTCCGGTTTTATGACAACCACAATTGCTACAATTGCCACCCAATTTTTACAGCGTTCTGAACTCTCCCCTGCCACCCAAAAGTCTTATGAACTCACCCTAATTCCCTTCATACAACAGTATGGGTATTGGGAAATTAAAACGCTAGATCGTCAACAAGTACGCGACTACCTCGACTCCTTAACCCACCTGAGTTACACCACCCACCGTCGCCATCAACGTATCCTCATCGCCTTCATGAACTTTGCCGTCGATGAAGGCTATATCCCCCTCAACCCCATCGCCCGCCTCAAACCCCGAAAACCCGATGCTGAACAAGGAGAACACCACGAAGACAGCACGATCCGTTACCTCAAACCCGAGCAACTCAACGCCCTGTAAGCTGCTACGCAGCTTGATTGTATAATAAAAGATTAAGTATTTTTAGGAATATAACCCCCAATGCCAGCCAAAAATCATCTGTCTAAAGAGCAAAAAAGAAAATTACTTAAAGAAATGAATGAAAATGAAAATGCTCAAATTAGAGAAAGAATATTAATTTTAT
>NZ_JACJSC010000062.1 GCF_014697575.1 Planktothrix sp. FACHB-1365
TGGGTTTGCCTTTAACTTTGTATTCTAAAACTATCATGGAATTCTCCTTGTTTCGACCTGTTTCTATGTTAACACAAATCAGGAAAATATTCACGGGGAATAAATTCCCCTGGGTCGATTTTCATCTCAGGTCTGAAGACACGCTCGTTTTCAATCTCCCAGGCTTGTCTTATAAAAAATTAGATCCCGAAATAGTAGCAAAGGCAAAACAACGGATTAGTCAGCTTCTCGTCTATGGGGAAATGCTATCAACTGGAGAACAGTTGCAGTAGTATAGAAAAGGGGGTAAAGAGTAAGCGCAGGCGATTACGGACTTGTTAAAAGTCTGAGGAAAGTCCGGGCTCCCGAAAGACCAAACTTGCTGGGTAACGCCCAGTGCGAGTAATCGTGAGGATAGTGCCACAGAAAGATACCGCCTTTTTACAGTCAACCGTGAACAGTCAATCTTTTGATAACTGATAACTGATAACTGATAACTGATAAGGGGTAAGGGTGCAAAGGTGTGGTAAGAGCGCACCAGCAACGTCGTGAGGCGTTGGCTCGGTAAACCCCGGTTGGGAGCAAGGTCGGAGGAACTAAGGTTGGTCTTTTTCCCGTTCCGCTCAAAAGTGGTACCGCTAGAGGTGTTTGGTAACAGACATCCCAGATAGATAATCGCCATCCAAAGCTGATTTCAGCCTGGATAACAGAACCCGGCTTATGTCTGACTCTTTCCCTCCTTTTTTGACTAACATAACAGGCAAGATGCCTGTGACACACACTTGACTTGATTGACAGGCAAGATGCCTGTTCCACTTCCACACTATGACTCTTGGCTATCCAAATCGAAAACGCCAGTTACAAAAGCTGATCCAACGTTTGGGACTTTCTAATCAGGCCCCCATTCCCTGGGACTTGTTAGATTTGGCTTTAACTCACCCTACATTGTCAGCAGAGGCCAATTATGAACAATTGGAGTTTGTCGGAGATTCGGTGGTGCGGTTGGTGGCGTCTGAGTTGTTATTTGAAGTTTATCCCCACTGTCCGGTTGGAGAATTTGCGGCAATTCGTTCAATTTTAGTCAGCGATCGCACTTTAGCGGAAATCGCAGATTATTACGGAATGTCCCAATTTTTGCTGGCCGCAGGCAGTGCAATGCGGGACAAAGCTGGGGAAGAATCTCGTCTGGCGGACTGTTTTGAAGCCGTATTAGCAACGTTATATCTGGGGACTCACGATTTAACCTTAATTCGTCCTTGGTTAGATCCCCATTTTCAACAACGAGCCGCAGAGATTATTCGAGATCCGGCTCGTCATAATTATAAAGCCGCTTTACAGGAATGGACGCAAAGTCATTATAAAATTTTGCCGGAATATAAGGTGCAGCAAAATCGCCAAATTCATAACGATCAAGAACGTTTTACCGCAGAAGTTTGGTTAAAAGGTCGTAAACTGGGTGAAGGAACGGGACGGTCAATTAAAGCGGCTGAACAAGCGGCGGCTCAAGTTGCATTTCTTTCGTTAGTAGATACCGAAAATCTAACAACTCTTCAGCATTAATCCCTTAAACACTGAACAACTGATAATGCGGATACTTGATAACTGACAACTGACACAATATTTTCTTAATTCCTATGACTCATCCAATTAATATTGCTATCTTTGGTGCAGGTCGTTGGGGTGTTCATTTAATCCGTAACTTCCACCAACATCCTGACTCTCAAATTGTGGCGATTGTAGATTCTAATCCTGATCGTTTACAAGCAGTTAGAGAACGATTTCAACTCCCTGAAACGGTCAGGTTAGTAACCGATGGGTCAACCATTTGGAATTTACCGAATTTAGATGCCGTTGTAATTGCGACTCCGGCGGTAACACATTTTCCTTTAATTTCAACCGCCTTAGAAAACGGGTGTCATGTTTTTACAGAAAAACCTTTAACGCTCAGTGTTTCTGACTCTTTGCAATTGTGTGAATTAGCACAACAAAAACAGAAGCAACTTTTTGTGGATCATACTTATTTATTTCATCCTGCTGTAGAAGAGGGTCAAAGGGTTATTCAATCAGGAAAATTAGGAGAATTACGCTATGGTTACGCCACCCGAACCCATTTAGAGCCTGTCCGACAAGATGTTGATGCGTTATGGGATTTAGCCATTCATGATATTGGAATTTTTAACCAGTGGTTAGGGGAAAAACCCATCAAAGTTAAAGCGACTGGAACGGTTTGGTTACAACCTGAATCAGGGTTATCGGATTTAGTGATTGCTAATTTAACTTATCCCAGTGGATTTCAAGCGTTTCTGCATTTGTGTTGGCTAAATCCTGACAAACAGCGTCGTTTAGCAGCCGTTGGAACTCAGGGAACCTTAATCTTTGATGAACTTCAATCAGAAGCTCCTCTTACTTTACAACACGGTTATTTTAATCGAATTGATCAGACTTGGAAAGCGGCGGGATTAAATCGAGAAATTATCCCCATTCAACATCGTGAACCCTTAGCTCAAGTTTGCGATCGCTTTCTCGATTCAATTCAAAATCATCAACCTTCCCCCATTTCTTCCGGTTGGGTTGGTGCAGAATTAGTTAACATTTTGGGTGGGTTGAGTGAATCGTTAAAAGCAGATGGACAGCCTATTTTATTAGAGTAGGGAACATTTACAAGTTATTGATTTTTCATTCCTAAGTTGAAACTGAGTTAACTTTAGGAGGAGAAATTGAACCTTGATTTTCTAGCGATTTAACATCAGTATCGGACAAAGGAATTCCAATCATCACGGTTGTTCCTTTATTTAACCCCGCACTATCGAGAACAATATAACCCCCCATCATTTGCATTAAACTCCGAGAAATCGCTAAACCTAATCCAATTCCCCCAAATTCCCGTGTCGTTGAACCATCCACCATCGCAAACGGTTGAAAGATTTTTTGCTGTTGTTCCGGCGCAATTCCAATTCCGGTATCCTTAATGGTTACCACAACTTGATACCGCATTAAATCTGATTTTGAGCGGGGTTCATCTTCCGGTATTTCAAGAGTATTAGTATCAGAATTTTCCGGGGAATTTGAGATAGATTCAATGCAGGTTGCCATTGTAATTCCTCCAGACTTTGTAAACTTGACGCAATTATCAATAATATTAATAAAAACTTGCTTTAACTTATCAGGATCAGCGTGAACAATAATCGGTTTATTTAGAATGGGTAGAGCAATAGTTAAGCCTTTTTGTTGAATATCTACCATTTTTAAATTCACTGCATCTTTCAGGGTTTGTTCTAAATCCGTTGGTTCAAGCATGACCGATAACTTGCCTTCTTCAATTAAAGCAATATCTAAAATATCATCGACTAAATTTAATAAATGTTTGCTAGAATCATAGGCAATTTGAAGATAATCGTCCTCTTCTTCTTGGGTATCACAAAATCCATCTTGAATTAAGTTAATGGAATTAATAATCCCATTTAAAGGGGTTCTTAATTCGTGAGAAACAACGCGCAAAAATTCATTTTTCAATCGATTAGCGACTTTAGCTTCTTTGGACGCATACTCTAAAGCTTGCGCTCTGGCTCTAAGACTCCCGACCATAGTATTCAGAGCTTCAGCTAATTGATTAAATTCTCGAATTTTAAGATTTCGAGGAACATTACCCGGAGTATCCAAATCATTAGCTTTTAGGGCATAATCTCTCAACTTTTCTAAGGGATAAGCTAAATCTCTGGAAATATAAAGGGCTGCAATAATGCTGGCAATAACCAAACATAAAATTAATGAAATTAACAAAGATTTAATATCTCTTAATCCTGACAAAGCATCGTCTAAATCAACAACCGCTAAAACCACCCACTGATTATCCTTTTCCTGGGTAATTGGGCTAGGAATTGCATCATATCCTGCTAAAAGTTCCCGACCGGATTTATCAAAAGAAAATAAATGAATAAAAGAATTTCTATTTTCCGCCAGAGCATTAGATAATAAATTATTTAATCGATCAGAATCTGTTTCTTCTTCAATATTACGTCCCACTTGATCAATGTTAGGATGACTGATAATAGTTCCCCCTTGATCAATAATCACTGTAAATCCTGTTAAAGATTTAGGACGATCTTTGGCTTCTAAATATAAGGTTGATTGCAAACTTAACGCATATTTTAATACGCTTTTATTGTTATTCTGATTAAGATAAATTGGCGAACTAAATACTAATCTAACTTGATTTTGCCAATCTGACTGCTGTGAATCAACTTCAGGAGCTAAATAATTAATATAAATCTCAGCGTTTTGAGGCTTTTGTAAAGGCCAGAAATTTTTCGGGATAGAATAGATGGGCTGTTTTCCACAGGTACTCGCAACCACTTGTTCTGTTTGCAGATCAGTCAATTGTAGACAATTAACCGCAGGAAACATTTGCCCTTTAAGCTGGGAGAGAAAAACAGAATACTGTTGAGCTTTTCCTGATTGTAAAACAATATTGTCCGTTGCAATCCTCAAATTAGACTGGATAGAAGCAGTCCATTCTTCAAGGGTTTGTGCTTTTTTAGTAGCACTCTCTGTTAAGTTAAAACGGGCTGTTTCCAATAAACCAGAACGAGCTTTTCTATAAGTAACATACTCTCCCACAAGCAGCACAGGAAGACTAAGCAGCAAAATCTGCGTCAGTAGAATCCGGCGAAATGAAGATTGACGTAGCTTGGGCATAGTAGAAGATAGGAAGCAAGAGACAGGAGCCAAGGGTGAACAGCACAGAGCAGTTCCCTGGATAATGGATCAATGATGCTTTGACTTTAACCGATCTGAATCCATCAGATCTAAAAAAAACAGATCCCTATCCTAACCGACTGAGTGTCAAGTTTTGCAGCATCATCACGAGTTAGGGTTAAACCCTGACAATTTATCACTAAATTTGCTTGTTTACAAAACCGGACATGAGAGTTTCCATTGATTCAGTCTTAATTATTATATAAGATCAACGGTTTTTGACACTCCCCGCTCTGAAGAGACGGGGATTCTACATTCTACGTCAGAATTTGCTCAACCAGGGTTGCCCCAAGAAGAGTAGAGACTCCAACTCCTGTAGCGTTAATTCGGGAATGCCCTTCCCTA
>NZ_JACJSC010000063.1 GCF_014697575.1 Planktothrix sp. FACHB-1365
TTTAAACAAATCCTTTACAAAGATCAATATATTCCCGCGCTTAAATATCGTGAGCTTGCTTCCCCTAAAACCAAAGGTAAAGGTAAACGTTCCACCCAAACTCCTGTATTTGAAATTTATTCCGGTTGGGAAATCATATCAGAACAATATCAATCCTTAATCACTCAATCGCTCAACTCAATGCCTTTAGCCTGTGTATCAGCTTCTCTCGCTCCTCAAAATCCAATTAAATTTTATCACAAAGAAACATTACTGCGCCACTTTTCTGAATCTTTACTGCATGAAATTGTTGCTCAAACTCCCTTACCCGCTAAATTTAATCAACAAATTGCTGATACCCTGGTGGAGCATTGTATTCATCTAAATCCCCAGCAACCTAGAACCAGTCCAGCAGATTTAGAAGAATATCAACAATGGTTAGCTTGGAAAGAAAAACTCACCCACAGCCAAACCGCCGCCGCCTTTGACCTGTGCTTTCAACTCCAAGAAGCCACTCACGAACAAGACAATTGGCTCATTCATTTTTCGGTTTCCTCAAAACAAGATCCCTCCTTTAAATTATTATTAAAAGATTATTGGCAACAACCTCAAAAAAAGAAAAAAGAACTGTATAATTATGTAGGAAAAGATTTTGAGAAATACCTGTTACTCAATTTAGGATATGCAGCGAGAATGTATCCTAAACTTTGGCAAGGATTAGAAACTGCTCAACCCATTGGATTACAATTAAATCTGATTGAAGCCTTTGAATTCCTCAAAGAAAGTGCTTGGATACTAGAAGATGCAGGATATAAAGTCATCATTCCCGCTTGGTGGACACCCCAAGGTCGTCGTCGCGCTAAAGTTCGTTTAAAAACCTCTTCTCGTTCTTCAGGAAAAGCATCAGCTACTAAAGGATTTTTTAATTTAGATACCTTAATTCAATATCAATATTCCCTATCCATTGGTGGTGAAGTTGTTACACCCAAAGAATGGGAACAACTCGTTAATGCTAAAACACCTCTGATTCAATTTCGGGGTCAGTGGATGGAATTAGATCAACAAAAAATGCAGCAAATGCTTGAATTCTGGCAAAAACATACTGAAGAACAACCGGAAATCAAGCTATTAGATTTCGTCAAAATGTCGGCTTCCTTAGAAGATGAATTAGAAATCGAACATGACTCAGTGATATCTGATTTGATGGGGAAATTGCACGATAAAAGTCAACTGACAATGGTGGCTGATATTCCCCAATTGCAAGGAACATTAAGGGATTATCAAAAACGGGGAGTATCCTGGTTACAATACTTAGAAAACTTAGGGTTAAATGGTTGTTTAGCGGATGATATGGGTTTGGGAAAATCTGTTCAAGTTATTGCTCGATTAGTTCAAGAAAAAGAAACAACAGATTCTACTTTACCCACGTTATTAATTGCACCGACTTCAGTGATTGGGAATTGGCAAAAAGAGATTGAAAAGTTTGCACCCCATTTGCAAGCTATTATACATCATGGTAGCAGTCGAATTCAAGACCTAGAAGCGTTTAAATCGACTTGTCTGAACTGTGATGTTGTGATTACCTCTTTTACCTTAATTCGTCAAGATGAAAAACTATTCAATCATCTGGAATGGCGACGAATTGTTGTTGATGAAGCTCAAAATATTAAAAATCCCAAAACCGCTCAAACTCGTGCAATCTTAAAACTCTCTGCTCAATATCGATTAGCATTAACGGGAACTCCCGTTGAAAATCGTCTCCTAGATTTATGGTCAATTTTTAATTTTTTAAATCCCGGTTATTTGGGAAAAGAAGCTCAATTTCGGAAGTCCTTTGAAATTCCTATTCAAAAGGATAATGACCGGATGAAATCTATAACGTTAAAGAAATTGGTAGAACCGTTAATTTTGAGACGAGTTAAGACTGACCCGTTAATTATTAATGATTTACCCGATAAAGTTGAGCAAAAAGTGTATTGTAATTTAACGAAAGAACAAGCGTCTCTCTATGAAGCGTTAGTGAAGGATGTAGCTGAAAAAATTAATGAAGTTGAAGGAATTAAACGAAGAGGATTAATTTTATCAACCCTGATGAAGTTAAAACAAATTTGTAACCATCCGGCTCAATTTTTACAGGATGGAAGTGAATTTTCAGCAGAGCGATCGCAGAAATTACAACGATTAGCAGAGATGGCAAAAGAAGCCATTTCCGAAGGCGAAAGTTTATTAATTTTTAGTCAGTTTACAGAAGTTTGTGAGGGTTTAGAACGACACTTTAAACATCATTATCATTATAACACCTATTATATTCATGGGGGTACAAATCGCACAAAAAGAGAACAAATGATTACTGAATTTCAAAATCCTGAGACAGAACCTTCTGTCTTTATTCTCTCTTTGAAAGCGGGGGGTGTGGGAATTACGTTAACCAAAGCCAATCATGTATTTCACTTTGATCGCTGGTGGAATCCGGCGGTGGAAGATCAAGCAACAGATCGAGCTTTTCGGATTGGTCAAACGAAAAATGTATTTGTTCATAAATTTGTAGCTTTGGGAACTTTAGAAGAAAAGATTGACCTTATGATAGAAGATAAGAAAAAACTGTCTTCTCAGGTGGTTGGGAGTGATGAATCCTGGTTAACAGAATTGGATAATGAAGCGTTTAAACAGCTGATTCAATTGAATAAGGTTGCTTTATTAGAGTAGTTAATTTTGTCGTGTTTAAAAGGAGTATGATCTATTATGGCTCAATTTAGTCGGACTTGGTGGGGAAAACAATTTATTGAAGCATTAGAAGCCTTTAGTGACCCAGCACGTTTGGGTCGAGGACGTTCTTATGCAAGGAATGGTAAAATTCTCAAGTCGAGTATTGATCAGAATCGAATTACAGCAACGGTTAAAGGTTCAATTAATCCCTACTTTGGGGTTTATAAAGAACCTCGGTATAATACGACGATTGAAATTAAACCGATTAGTTCTAGTGATTGGTCGAAAGCGATTAAAGTTTTGTCTTCCAAAGCGAGTTTTGTATCTAAGTTATTAATGAATGAAGTTCCTGATAATATTGAGGATGTGTTTGCAGATTTAGGTTTACATTTACTTCCGCAAAGCGAAAAAGATTTTAAAACGACTTGTTCTTGTCCAGATTGGTCAAATCCTTGTAAACATATTGCGGGGGTTTATTATTTAGTCGCATCCCAATTAGATGATGATCCTTTTTTGCTGTTTGAATTGAGGGGTTTATCGAAAGATGTCCTCAAAGCCGAGTTATCTCAATCTCCGTTAGGGCAGATTTTATCTCAAGAATTGACAACCCAGGAAATTTCTGTACAACCCTCAACTTCTTTCTATACGACGGTTGAAACAGAAGGGGTGTCAGAGAAAATGAGTGCGCGAGAGTTTTGGTTAGGAACCCATCGACTTCCTCAAGTTGTTGAAGAACCCTCTTCTGTGAGTTTACCAGCAATTTTGATTAAGAAACAAGGAGATTTTCCGGCTTTTTGGAAAAAAGAGCATTCTTTTATTCAAGTTATGGAAGAGTTTTA
>NZ_JACJSC010000064.1 GCF_014697575.1 Planktothrix sp. FACHB-1365
CGACTATTTGAATCAGTTGAGCAGTTAGAAGAGTTGTTACATAAATTATTAAATGAAGGAGAGCTAATCATTAATTGGTCTCGTAAAATTAAAAATAAGGGCAATGCTGTTTATTAAATCAAGCTGCGTAGCAGCTTAGCATTTCTAAAATTGAACAAGGATTGGTATTGCGGAAACGATCAGCGACAATAAAAAGCTGAACTCAAAAATCTTTCAAAACTAGAATGGACACTATCAAATACCTGCTGTCAGAAGATCAAATGCCTACTGCTTGGTATAACATTCAGGCAGATTTATCCACACCTCTACCCCCTGTCCTTCATCCCGGTACAGGTCAACCCATTACTCCCGATGACTTGGCTCCCCTGTTTCCGCCCAGTTTAATTGAACAGGAAGTTACTCAGGAACGGTGGATTGAAATACCAGACGAAGTACAATCCATTTATCGTCAATGGCGGCCTACTCCACTGTATCGCGCTCGCAGATTGGAAAAAGCCCTCGATACTCCCGCCAAAATTTACTATAAATACGAAGGTGTTAGCCCGGCCGGAAGTCATAAACCGAATACTGCTGTTGCACAAGCTTACTATAACAAACAAGCAGGGGTACAACGATTAACAACGGAAACCGGAGCCGGACAGTGGGGTTCTTCCCTGGCATTTGCGGGGGCATTGTTTGGGCTGGAAGTGTTAGTTTATATGGTGAAAGTCAGCTATCAGCAAAAGCCCTATCGTCGTGCGTTGATGGAAACTTACGGAGCAAGAGTTGTGGCTAGTCCCAGCGAAGAAACGCAGGCTGGGCGATCAATCTTAGCATCACACCCAAATAGCACGGGGAGTTTGGGAATTGCGATTAGTGAAGCGGTGGAAATTGCCGCCCAAGATGACGGGGCTAAGTATGCTTTGGGTAGTGTTCTTAACCACGTTTTACTGCACCAAACCGTAATTGGCTTGGAAGCTTTAGCACAACTGGAAATGGCAGGTGACTATCCAGATATTGTAGTCGGCTGTACGGGTGGGGGGAGTAATTTCGCTGGGATTGCTTTTCCGTTTCTGGGTGCAAAGCTACGAGGTGAAAGAGATGTGGAGATTATTGCTGTAGAACCTGCGGCTTGCCCTACTCTGACTCGTGGCAAATACGCTTATGATTTTGGCGATACGGCTCACTTAACGCCATTAGTAAAAATGCACACTTTGGGTAGCACTTTTGTACCGGAAGGCATTCATGCAGGTGGCTTGCGTTATCATGGGATGGCTCCCTTGGTTAGTCATATCGTGAATTTGGGATTAGCGAAACCGCGTGCAGAATATCAGTTAGGTTGTTTCGCGGCGGGATTGACTTTTGCTCGTGCTGAGGGGATTCTACCTGCTCCAGAAGCGAATCATGCTGTGAAAGTGGCTCTCGATGAGGCTTTAAAATGTCGGGAGTCTGGGGAAAGCAAGGTGATTTTGTTTAATCTTTGCGGTCACGGACATTTCGATATGCAGGCTTATATGGATTATCAAGCTGGAAAATTGGTAGATACTGAGTATAGTCCAGAGGAAGTGGCGATGGCTTTGGCAGGTTTACCTGTTATTGGTTAACGAGATTGCAGCAAGAGCAGAAAGCCACGCTTAAGTTCGGTCTCCAGATCAGATTATCTATTGTGGCTAAGGAGCGTTTTCATCTTGATTTTCCCTCCTCAATGCTGCCAGAAAATTCCGTAAAAATAAGGGTTTACGATATTGAATTGGAGCAAATTTCACAATGGAAGGAATAACGGATAAATTAATGAACTATCAGCAAATTGTGCAGCAGTTGTTGATGGGTTACGCAGAAGTTAAGCCAGCTTATGGCGATTTTGAGGTGGAGACTATTTTTGATACCCAGCGAAATCATTATCAAATTGTGCATCTAGGTTGGCAGCATAAACGCTGGAAGATTGTATAATACATCTTGATATTCGGAACGAGAAAATCTGGATTTTTTACAATTCAACGGAACATGATATTGCAACAGATTTAGTTGATTTGGGTGTACCAAAACAAGATATTGTGTTAGGTTTTTATCCTCCTTTCATGCGGGAAATGAGCGACTATGCTGTCGGCTAAAAGTTTTTCATTTCTAAGCTAAATCAAATTCTTATTTTTAGTTTTAACTCGTTGGTAAAACTCTTCCATAACTTGAATAAAAGAATGCTCTTTTTTCCAAAAAGCCGGAAAATCTCCTTGTTTCTTAATCAAAATTGCTGGTAAACTCACAGAAGAGGGTTCTTCAACAACTTGAGGAAGTC
>NZ_JACJSC010000065.1 GCF_014697575.1 Planktothrix sp. FACHB-1365
CGACTATTTGAATCAGTTGAGCAGTTAGAAGAGTTGTTACATAAATTATTAAATGAAGGAGAGCTAATCATTAATTGGTCTCGTAAAATTAAAAATAAGGGCAATGCTGTTTATTAAATCAAGCTGCGTAGCAGCTTATCCGACATTCAACGCCGTAATTATTGCAGAGGTCAATTATGTTTGAACCGAATGGATTTGGTCAGCGTTCAATGGTGACATCTTTAGGCAGAATGGTGTATTACACCGCCGAGGGTTCACCTGGGAATTTGAATGAAGTTTCTGCGGCATTACCTCCGTTAGTCTTTTTACATGGATTTGGGGGAGGTTCTTCTGCTTATGAATGGTCAAAAGTTTATCCGGCTTTTGTCGATGAATACCGAATTTTAGCCCCAGATTTAATCGGTTGGGGTCGTTCAGAACATCCGGCAAAAACTTATAAAATTGAGGATTATCTCACGACTATTACTGAGTTTTTAGAACAAACTTGTTCACCTCCAGCCACCGTTATTGCTTCCTCTCTAACGGCAGCGTTTACAATTCGAGTTGCAATTCAGCGTCCCGACTTATTCAAATCTTTGATTTTAGTAACGCCTTCAGGATTATCGGATTTTGGAGAAAATTATGGACGTACATTGTTCAGCCAAATTGTGAAAACACCCATTTTAGATCGGATTGTGTATTTTACGGGAATTGCTAATAGTGGCGGAATTCAAAGTTTTCTGGAAAGTCGTCAATTTGCTGAACCGGATCGAATTTATCCCGAAATTGTAGAGGCTTATTTAAAATCGGCTCAACAACCCAATGCCGAATATGCAGCCTTGTCTTTTGTGGGGGGTGATTTGTGTTTTGATTTATCATTATATATGACTCAACTGATTACACCAACGGCTATTCTTTGGGGTGAAAAATCCGCGTTTACCCGTCCTGAAACAGGCCAACGGTTAGCTAACTTAAATCCAACGGCGATTAAACTTTTTCAAAAAATAGATAATGTCGGATTAACCCCCCATTTAGAACTTCCGGGCGTCACAATTGGGGTAATTCGTCAATGTCTAAAAATCCTTGAACCTCTTTCAACCCCATGAGTACAATAAAGAGATGATCCCAAAGTAACTGTTAAGTTTATGTCTAACGCTGATTATTTCGGTGAACTTCAGTGGCTTCCTGAAGCCAAAGCCAAATTGAAAAATATCCCCTATTTTGTTCGGACTCAAGCTAGACAACGGATTGAACAACTAGCCAGAGAAGCAGAACAAGGTATTGTTACCGCAGAACTTGTGGAACAAGCACGATTGGAATTTGGCCAATAGCAGGGCTGTTTCATGTTTGAGAATTATAACTTACTTTTCAGCCATAATTCTCAAACATGATAGCTATTTTCCGAAGAATTAATATTTTATATAATGGCTATATAATATTAATTATGGCTCTCCTCAATAAATAGTGTAAAATTTCGCTTCAGCTACGTTTTACACTCCGACTGAATATGGACTTTCAACTAGAGCGTGTGCTTCGACCTCCCGAATATTACGGTGTTCACTTGTCAAGAACA
>NZ_JACJSC010000066.1 GCF_014697575.1 Planktothrix sp. FACHB-1365
ATTCTTCAAAATGGAGAGTTTGATCCTGGCTCAGGATGAACGCTGGCGGTCTGCTTAACACATGCAAGTCGAACGGAACCCTTCGGGGTTTAGTGGCGGACGGGTGAGTAACACGTAAGAACCTGCCTCTTGGCCGGGGACAACAGTTGGAAACGGCTGCTAATCCCGGATGAGCCGAAAGGTAAAAGATTAATCGCCAAGAGAGGGGCTTGCGTCTGATTAGCTAGTTGGTAGTGTAAGGGACTACCAAGGCGACGATCAGTAGCTGGTCTGAGAGGATGATCAGCCACACTGGGACTGAGACACGGCCCAGACTCCTACGGGAGGCAGCAGTGGGGAATTTTCCGCAATGGGCGAAAGCCTGACGGAGCAAGACCGCGTGGGGGAGGAAGGTTCTTGGATTGTCAACCCCTTTTCTCAGGGAAGAAGAAAGTGACGGTACCTGAGGAAGAAGCATCGGCTAACTCCGTGCCAGCAGCCGCGGTAATACGGAGGATGCAAGCGTTATCCGGAATGATTGGGCGTAAAGAGTCCGTAGGTGGCCCTTCAAGTCTGCTGTTAAAGAGCGAGGCTTAACTTCGGAAAAGCAGTGGAAACTGGAGAGCTAGAGTGTAGTAGGGGCAGAGGGAATTCCTGGTGTAGCGGTGAAATGCGTAGAGATCAGGAAGAACACCGGTGGCGAAAGCGCTCTGCTGGGCTACAACTGACACTGAGGGACGAAAGCTAGGGGAGCGAATGGGATTAGATACCCCAGTAGTCCTAGCGGTAAACGATGGAAACTAGGTGTGGCCTGTATCGACCCGGGCCGTGCCGGAGCAAACGCGTTAAGTTTCCCGCCTGGGGAGTACGCACGCAAGTGTGAAACTCAAAGGAATTGACGGGGGCCCGCACAAGCGGTGGAGTATGTGGTTTAATTCGATGCAACGCGAAGAACCTTACCAGGACTTGACATCTCTGGAATCTTTCTGAAAGGAGAGAGTGCCTTAGGGAACCAGAAGACAGGTGCTGCATGGCTGTCGTCAGCTCGTGTCGTGAGATGTTGGGTTAAGTCCCGCAACGAGCGCAACCCTCGTCGTTAGTTGCCATCATTAAGTTGGGAACTCTAGCGAGACTGCCGGTGACAAACCGGAGGAAGGTGAGGATGACGTCAAGTCAGCATGGCCCTTACGTCCTGGGCGACACACGTACTACAATGCTAAGGACAGAGAGCAGCCAACCCGCGAGGGAGAGCGAATCTCTTAAACCTTGGCACAGTTCAGATTGAAGCTTGCAACTCAGCTTCATGAAGGAGGAATCGCTAGTAATCGCAGGTCAGCATACTGCGGTGAATCCGTTCCCGGGCCTTGTACACACCGCCCGTCACACCATGGAAGTGAGCCACGCCCGAAGTCATTACTCTAACCCCTAGTGGGAGGAGGGTGCCGAAGGCAGGGCTGATGACTGGGGTGAAGTCGTAACAAGGTAGCCGTACCGGAAGGTGTGGCTGGATCACCTCCTTTTCAGGGAGACCTACTTCTGGAG
>NZ_JACJSC010000067.1 GCF_014697575.1 Planktothrix sp. FACHB-1365
CCAATGAGAGTAATCATCTTGAGGTGGGCTTCCCACTTAGATGCTTTCAGCGGTTATCCACTCCGCACATGGCTACCCTGCGTTTACCGTTGGCACGATAACAGGTACACCAGAGGTGCGTTCCTCCCGGTCCTCTCGTACTAGGGAGGACTCCTCTCAATACTCTTACGCCTGCACCGGATATGGACCGAACTGTCTCACGACGTTCTGAACCCAGCTCACGTACCGCTTTAATGGGCGAACAGCCCAACCCTTGGGACGTACTTCCGCCCCAGGTTGCGATGAGCCGACATCGAGGTGCCAAACCTCCCCGTCGATGTGAACTCTTGGGGGAGATCAGCCTGTTATCCCTAGAGTAACTTTTATCCGTTGAGCGACGGCCTTTCCACACAGTACCGTCGGATCACTAAGGCCGTGTTTCCACCCTGTTGGACTTGTAAGTCTCACAGTCAAGCTCCCTTATGCCTTTACACTCTACGAATGATTTCCAACCATTCTGAGGGAACCTTTGCGCGCCTCCGTTACATTTTAGGAGGCGACCGCCCCAGTCAAACTGCCCCCCTGAAACTGTCTTGTTCCCGGATTCACGGGAACCAGTTAGAATTCTAGCCTCTCTAGAGTGGTATCTCACCGATGGCTCCATCATCCCCACAAGGATGACTTCTGTGCCTCCCACCTATACTGCGCAAGAGAAGCCCGAACCCAATTCCAGGCTACAGTAAAGCTTCATAGGGTCTTTCTGTCCAGGTGCAGGTAGTCCGTATCTTCACAGACAATTCTATTTCGCCGAGTCTCTCTCCGAGACAGCGCCCAGATCGTTACGCCTTTCGTGCGGGTCGGAACTTACCCGACAAGGAATTTCGCTACCTTAGGACCGTTATAGTTACGGCCGCCGTTCACCGGGGCTTCGGTCATCAGCTTCAGCTTGCGCCTGACCGACTTCCTTAACCTTCCGGCACTGGGCAGGCGTCAGCCCCCATACTTCCTCTTTCGAGTTGGCGGAGACCTGTGTTTTTGGTAAACAGTCGCCTGGGCCTCTTCACTGCGACTTACTTTCATAAGCACTCCTTCTCCCGAAGTTACGGAGCCATTTTGCCGAGTTCCTTAGAGAGAGTTATCTCGCGCCCCTGGGTTTTCTCAACCTTCCTACCTGTGTCAGTTTCGGGTACAGGCATTGATAAATTAACGGTTTTAGGGCTTTTCTAGGAAGCTTGATGTTCTCTACTTCCCCTCCTTAGAGGGTCGGACTCCCGCCTTAGCTCAGTCTGTTTTCTCCAGACCTCAACACCTTGTACGGTTGCACCGGTAACCATCGTCCGGCTAGCACACACCTTCTCCGTCCCCCTGACCAATTTACCAATGGTACGGGAATCTTCACCCGTTGTCCATCGACTACGCTCTTCAGCCTCGCCTTAGGCCCTGACTTACCCTCCGTGGACGAGCCGTGCGGAGGAACCCTTAGGATTTCGGGGTCTTGGATTCTCACCAAGATTTTCGCTACTCAAGCCGACATTCTCACTTCTGGTTCGTCCACATCTGCTTCCGCTAATGCTTCTCCCTACGCCAGAACGCTCCCCTACCAATACAATACAATCATATTCCACAGCTTCGGTACATCACTTAGCCCCTTTCATTTTCGGCGCAGCAACGCTTGACCAGTGAGCTATTACGCACTCTTTTAAGGTTGGCTGCTTCTAGGCAAACCTCCTGGTTGTCTCTGCATTCCCACCTCCTTTCTCACTTAGTGATGATTTCGGGACCTTAGCTGGTGGTCTGGGCTGTTTCCCTCTTGACGATGGAGCTTATCCCCCACCGTCTGACTGGTTGCTCTCCTCTGGGTATTCAGAGTTTGACTCGATTTGGTACCGCTCTCGCAGCCCGCACCGAATCAGTGCTTTACCCCCCAGATTTTTCCGCAACCGCTGTGCCTCAACACATTTCGGGGAGAACCAGCTAGCTCCGGGTTCGATTGGCATTTCACCCCTAACCACACCTCATCCGCCGATTTTTCAACATCGGTCGGTTCGGACCTTCACTTGGTTTTACCCAAGCTTCATCCTGGACATGGTTAGATCACCCGGGTTCGGGTCTAAAAACGATGACGACTTCGCCCTGTTCAGACTCGCTTTCGCTTGGGCTTCGACCTCTTCGGTCTTAACCTGCCATCGCCTTTAACTCGCCGGCTCATGCTTCAACAGGCACGCGGTCATCCGTTTAATCGGACTCCCACTGCTTGTAAGCTGACGGTTTCAGGTTCTATTTCACTCCCCTCCCGGGGTTCTTTTCACCTTTCCCTCACGGTACTGTTTCTCTATCGGTCACACAGGAGTATTTAGCCTTACCTCGTGGTCGAGGCGGATTCACACGGACTTTCACGGGCTCCGTGCTACTCGGGATTCAGCTTGGCTTTTTGAGTTTTCGACTACAGGACTTTCACCTTCTCTGGTGCAGGTTTCATCTGCTTTGTCTAACTCTCTGAGTCCACTCTCGCTGTCCCACTACCCCAACAGGTAAACCTGTTGGTTTAGGCTGTTTCCCTTTCGCTCACCACTACTCGGGAAATCGCTTTTGCTTTCTTTTCCTCGGGCTACTAAGATGTTTCAGTTCGCCCGGTTCGCTCATCTACATCTATGGATTCAATGTAGTGTTTTTAGGTTGCCCTATTCGGATACCTCCGGCTCATTGCTTGCTTCCCGCTCCCCGGAGCTTTTCGTCGGTCGCCACGTCCTTCTTCGCCTCTGTGTGCCAAGGTTTCCACCGTCAGCCCTTTCTATCTTGACCA